>JBFHQD010000054.1:0-15605 GCA_041592395.1 Bacteroidales bacterium
CAATGTATTGGATATCAGGAATAAAAAAAAGTACAGGTCAGCAATTTATCGCCGAATACCTTAACCTTTTTTCTGAAATCAAGAAACGATTTGCCAACCAAAAAAGCGCTAAAGAAGCGCAACTGAAAGCGAGTGATTTTTCCTTTCAATCAAAAAGTGGACAATGTTCCGTTTGTAAAGGACAAGGTGAAATTAAGGTAAAACTCGATTTCCTAAACGATTTGAGTACGGTTTGCGAAAGTTGCAACGGCAAGCGCTACAAAAGCAATATATTGGCTATTCGCTATAAGGGACTATCGATTGCTGAAGTTCTAGATCTGAATATATCGGAAGCCCTTCATTTTTTTTCTGAAACACCTGTATTAAAAGAAAAATTAGAATTTATTACGCAAATGGGCTTGTCGTATTTGAAATTAAATCAGTCATTAAAGCAATTATCAGCCGGCGAATATCAAAGGACAAAGATTGTTCACGAAATCTTTTTAACGGATATTCGAAAAAGCATCTTTTTATTTGATGAACCCGGAAAAGGACTTCATTCCAGTGATTTGCATTTTCTTTTGACTTTATTTGATGCTTTGTTAAAACGGCAATGTACACTTATTGTTATCGAGCATAATCCTCTACTTATTGCGCCGTCTCATCATATTATTGAACTTGGCAAAGGCGCCGGCGAGCAGGGAGGGCAACTCGTTTTTCAAGGACATTATAATGAATTATTAAAGGATGAAAATTCGATTACGGGAAGCTATTTTAGAGCCCAAATGAAGTCCTGATAAAGGAGACTAAATTGTTAATCAAAAGCGATTATATCGATTAGTCTAATTTTTCAGCGACTTCCCATAAATCAGAATCCCCATAATGAGCTAAGGAATTACCACAATGAACAATGATGATTTCCTTATCGGGAATAACATAAATAGTTTGACCTAAATTTCCGGAAGCAGCAAACTGAAAAGTAGAATCGCAGTTGCTATGACCCCACCATTGGTAGCTGTAATAAACATGCTTACAATCATCTCCAAACCAGTCGGGATAAATGTTTCGAGGTATCGACTTATTTTCGCGAGTTGATTCCAGCACCCAATTTTTAGAGATGATTTGATTCCCATTCCAGTTGCCTTCCTTAAGGTAAAGACGTCCAAACCTAGCGTAATCTATAGCTCTTGCCATTAAGCGGCTGGGCATATATTCAAAGCCAGATTTTTTACTATCGATAGAGAATAAAGCATCGTATTCCATAATTTTCGACCATAATTTTTCTTCGAGATACTTCGATACCGTTTTTTTTGTTGCCCGTTCAATAATCAAACCCAAATAGCTGGTATTGTAGTTGCAATATTGAAATTTAGCGCCCGGCTCTGTTCCTATTTTAACTTTTTTAAGCAATAGCTTACGCACATTTGGATGATAATAGCCAACAGCCTCATCGTGCCATGGGGCATGAATATAAGTCCCGGGAATATAGCTGGTATTGTATTCTAGTCCTGAACGCATTTCCAATAAATTCTTGATCGTGATATTTCCAAATCGGACATCTCTATTCAGCAGTTCAGGAATATACTTTGTCATTTTATCATCCACACTTTTAATTAAACCATCGTCAATAGCAGCACCAATTAAAAATGAAATAAAGGATTTTGCCATAGATTGCGAATGGAAATAAGAATCTCTAGAGAATCCATTAAAATATTGCTCGTACAATACGGTGTCTTTGCGAATAAAGATCAAAGCTGTTGTCTGCGATTTCTCAGCCCACTCGTCGAAAGTTTTAAAACCGGAACGCAAAACCCGTTCTTGAAATAAATTTTCGACATACGCTTTATCAGGATTCGCAACAAACCGGTATACACTGTCGGTTTCTTTAAGCGTTCTGTTTTCATATAATTGATAATCATATACATCGGCTACATTTTGTGTAATCAAACGATATACATATACAGGAGAATATTTAAGCGATAAAATAGCCAGAATAAGAACAAGAACGATTACTGGCGTTAGTGCTATTATTTTAATTATTTTTTTCATTTTCTATCTTTTAATTTTAACAGATATTTTTTAGCGTCCATTTCAAAACAAGCCAATTACCTATAGAATTTCTATTGTTAATTCGGCGTTCATTTATACTATTGCAATTATTTTTTTAAGGTTAATCTAGTTGGAAAGGAATAAATTCGAACGAAATATACTAAAATTTCGAAAATTAGGTTTACCGATTTCGGTTTATTTCGAAAATACCATGTTGTATCCGCCATGAGATGCCTTGCATTAAACGATGTTGAATTGGTATTTTATTCGCTTTCCTATTCTGAGTTTTAAAGCTTTATTATCCCTTTTTTTTCACAATTTTCACAATGCGATTGTATACGATTTCAGCTAAATTCCATTCATACCCATCAAAATCCGTTGTATTCGTAAATTGAATAACAACGGTGTCGATTTTTTTATGGTATTTGGCAATGCTTTGATAGCCAGGAATAAGGCCTGTATGGTTGTATTTATAAAGCGATGCATAAATTTTCTGTTCATTTTTATCGAACAAAGAACCAACGTTTAAAGCCCGCAAGAATATGCCTACATCTTCTGCTGATGCAACCATAGAACCATAATAAACATCTTTTATATCTTGCTCCACACCCACGTAATAACCACTCATCACATCATCCATATTCACCTGATGAATCGAACCGTACGTATTTTTAAGTCCTAGAGGCTTCAAGATAACTTCTTTGATGTATTCGAATTTGCTAGAATCGCATACTTTTTCGATGAGCTCGGAAATCAATAAATAATTAGTATTTGAATATTCATAGGAGGCATCAGGTTTAAAACTGGCAGGTAAATCAAAGATGCGCTCAAGCGTTTCTTTACTACTTTTGGGTGGATTAACCCAAAAATTCGGTGTGTTCGTAAAATTAGGAATCCCGCTTCGGTGTTGCACCATCATTCTGAGCGTTATTTTATCTGCGTATTCGATTCTGCCTTCTAATTCAGGAAAATAATCGGCCAATGTTCTATCCAAAGATAAGCGCCCCGCATTGACTAATTTGGTGATTGCCACCGCATCGTATAACTTACCAATACTGGCAATCTTGAATAAGGCATGCGGATCGGCAGGTATTTTATTTTCCCTGTTTTTCCATCCGGCCGCATAAAAAGCAGGCTTTTTTCCCGCTTGGTCAACATAAACGATTATGCCATCAAAACCCAATTCTACGGCTTCATTTACTTGCTCTTGTATTGTGTTTGGAAGTGGTTTTAACCATGCTTTTACCAAAATCCATGGTACAAAAAACATGGAGATTAGTGTACCCAAAAACAAGACTACTCTGAATATTTGTGTTCTAATTTTTTTAGTCATTATGTCAATTTTCAAGGTTGATATACAATTACTTTAAACTTCTAACTGTTACTTTTACAGCGTTATTGTATTTCCATTTTAAACCAAAAAAAGGTCTTAAAAAAAGTATTCGTCTTATTATAAATTCAAAAATAAGAAAACTTACACTAAAAGTAAATGCGCTTATATATATGAATTTCATAAACGGATTTAGCTCTAAGGGTAAAATAAGCAGAGCTCCGGCATATAAAACAAACATATGAACAATATAAATTGGATAAGCCGCTTGACTTAAATAACTTAATACAGCACTGGGTTTGTTTAAGTATTGATATCCTAATCCGAAGATCCCAAATATCCAACAATTTGATTCAATTACCATAAGGTAACCCGGTGAATTTGTTGCGAATACAAACAAACGAATCGTAAATAAAACAACGGCTAAACCAATATATAGACATTTCCATTTCGCTACTGTTTGCCAAAACATTTTTCCACTATAAACAAAAAGAAAACCAAAGAAAAAGGCGAGCAAGCCCAGGAAAAAACCATGCCATGTTTCGGCATAAAGAGTAAATACTTGAGGCTTGATAATTATCGCTTCCAAAACAAAAAAGACAGACATCGCAATGGGTCCCAATGGATTTTTCATAATAAAAGACAAAGTGTTTCTAAATTTCCCTTCTTCTTTTTTTATTAGAAATAGAAAAAACGGAGCAAGCAATAACACATACACAAAAATATTTCCCAGAAACCACAAATGGCCCGTATGCGGAAAATAGCTTAAGGGCAAATGATAAAACTTCTGAAAAATAAACATATGCAATGGTGTTATGGCTACAATTCCAAAAAGGAAAGGGATAAGAATCCGCATACTACGTTCAGTAAGTAATTGCTTCCAATTTCTTTTTTTCATCGCAAAATAAAAACCCATTCCCGATACATAAAATAAAAAGGGGATTCGCCATACGTTGAGCATGGTCATTGGTGTCCAAAGTTTTTCGAGTGACTCTGTACTTCGTATAAAACCAACAAACATAGCCCAAGGTTGGAAAATTATAGCGATATGATAAATTAATAGCAAGCCAATGGCAATAACTCTTAACCAATCAATGTCGTGTCTTCTTTCTGTTATCATGACCGTATTTATTTAAAGAGATTATTGCAACATCATAGCGATAACAGGACGTGCTTTTTGCAACTCATCTAAATCCAGTTTCAATCCAAAGGGTTCTAATTGCTGCTGGAGCATATCATAAATAGGCTTCATTTCTGCAAATGGCTCTATTACTGTTTCTCTTGCCGTCGCCCCATATTTATTGCGAACAGTTTTATCTGCATTGGCATCAATAAGCATTTGCACAATTTCTATACGTCCAAAGAATGCGGCAACGTGCAAAGCAGTAGCGCCATCGTTATTTTTTAAACTTAAATCTGCATTGGCGTCGATAAGTGCTTTAGCGATAGCCGTTTTACCAAAGGTTATGGCTGTTAATAATGGTGTAGAACCACTCATTTGATCTTTAAAATTGATATCTGTTCCCGCTTCAATATGTTGTTTAACCACTTCCAAATTGCCGGAAAGCACTGCCGAATAAATATCTTGTTTGGGTTTTTCCACTTTGGACTTTACTTCTGTATTCTTGTTCGCTTGACTCTCTTTGTTTTCTGGTTGAGCGCAAGCATTCAATACGAAAAGTAAGATGAAAGAAAAGTTTAATACTGTTTTAAAAGGACTCTTTTTTAGTGTTTTCATGATTTAAATTTTTAATTATTAATCGTTCGATTTTTTTCTACAAAGATCCGGCAAACGCTCCTCAAGCAGTAAACACTTATGCTGCAAGTTGTATCAAGTTTATTTTCGATCTAAAAATTATGGCGCAGAAGTATAAATTATGACGCAAGTGGTGACTTTAGCTAAAGGATTTCAAAAATTAGGATGTGTTGGATTTAAATAAAAATCTCTATTTTCGCCATAACACAAAAAATATGTCGAATACTTTATTTGAGGGAGAGTTTATTGAGCAGGCCGAAGCTTATGTTTTGGATAATATCGCAAGTGAACAATTTGGGGTATCTGAATTAGCCGAGCTGATGAATATGAGCCGGTCAAATTTGTTGAGAAAGATCAAGAAACATACTCAACTTTCTGCCAGCCAATTTATTCGTCAGGTTCGCCTTGCGCAAGCGATGAAAATGCTTAATCAAACTACATTAAGTATTGCTGAAATTTCTTACCAAACAGGTTTTGGAAACACCTCTTATTTTATTAAATGTTTTCGCGAACTGTATGGATATCCACCCGGTGAAGTAAGAAAAGGAATAGGGTTAAAAAAAGAAAAAGGCGAACAAGTTCATCTTTTTACTAAATACAAATGGCTCCTTATTACAGCATTGACGCTACTGTTCATCTTTTTAGCCTTCATCTTATACGAGAAAAAAAGCACTCCATCCCCCAAAATTGAAAAATCGATTGCGGTGTTGCCATTCAGAAACGAAAGCAGCGATTCTTTAAATCTCTATTTTGTGAATGGACTTATGGAATCGACTTTGAATAATTTACAGAAAATTGGCGACCTGCGCGTCATAAGTAGAACCTCCGTTGAAAAGTTTAGAAATACGAATAAAAGTATTCCTGAGCTTGCCAATGAACTTCAAGTGAATTATTTCGTTGAGGGAAGCGGCCAGCGTGTTGGCGATCAGGTTTTGCTTCATGTTCAATTGATTGAAGCTTCGAATGACAGGCCAATATGGGTGGAACAATATAATCGAAAAGTTGGTGATGTATTTGCTCTTCAGAATGAAGTGGCAAAAAAAATCGCAGCTGCTATTGAGGCTGTTGTAACACCCGCTGAATTAAAACAAATTGAGAAAATAGCAACTGAAAATATCGTAGCCTACGATTTTTACCTTCAAGCACTTGACCAACTTAATAGCCGGACTAAAGAAGGACTTGAAAATGCGATTCCTCTATTCGAAAAAGCGATAGAAAAGGATGACCAGTTCGACCTAGCCTATGCTAATATGGCCATCACCTATTACTTTCTCGATTTAAATCAGAAACAAAAACACTACACCGAACGCATAAACAATTATGCGGATAAAGCCCTGCTTTACGATTCCAAATCTGCTGAAAGCCTTATGGCCAAAGCACTTTATTATATTCAAATCGAAGAATATCGATTGGCATTGCCGCATCTAGAGAAAGCAATAGAATACAATCCTAATTCCTCAGCTGTGGTACAAATGCTTGCGAGTTTATATGCCAACGCCATTCCTAATACCGGCAAATACTTGGAATACGCTTTAAAAGGTATTCAACTCGATATTGCTGCCAACGATTCCATTACCCAAAGCTATATTTATTTGCATTTGAGTAACGCGCTCATCCAAACCGGTTTTGTGAAAGAAGCAAACGCTTTTATTAAAAAATCGCTTGATTTTAATCCGGAAAATTCTTATTCTCCCTTGTTGAAAATATATATTTTATTCGCTAGAGACGGGGACATAGAACAAACACAAAGATTGTTGGTAAAAGAATGGAAAAAGGATACAACCCGTATGGATATTTTGCAGGAAGTAGCAAAATTCTATTATTTTCAAGAAAAATATGACAGTGCTTTTTACTACTATAAAATATTTGTCAATGATAGAGAAAGATTCGCCTTAAATATCTTTCCTCAAGAAGATATCAAAATCGCTTTGACATATAAAAAGAAGGGATTTCACAAAAAAGCGGAACAATTATATGCTGCCTATGTCGAATATTGCGAAAAAGATCAATCCATCTACAAAAGTGCCAGTATGGCTGTAAAATATGCTTATGAAGGAAAATACGATAAAGCAATTGAGCAACTTAAAATTTTTTCGACACAAGATAATTACCAATATTGGATTTTGTTATTTATGAAAAAAGACCCGCTCTTAGCACCACTCAAAAGTCATCCGGAGTTTGACAAAATATTCCAAAAGATTGAAAACCGTTTTTGGCAAAAACACAATAAACAAAAAACTTTATTACAGAATAAGGGATTGATTTAAGCTTCTTATATTTTTCTCTTTTATTCACTTCTCGTTTGAAATTCTTCGAAATAATGAAGTGCCCAAGGTCTTCTTCCTTTTGTATACCGCACTCTTCCCGAATTATGTTCTGCTAACCTCTTTTCGAGGTTTTGTGTGCTCCCATAATAATAAGTGCCGTGACTTTGGCTTTTTAATATGTACGTATAATACAACATCTTAAAATAAAAAAAAGGAGGTGCTTTTCAACACCTCCTTCATTGTGCGGAGAAAGAGGGATTCGAACCCCCGGAGGTGTGACCCTCAACGGTTTTCAAGACCGCCGCATTCGACCACTCTGCCATTTCTCCGCTGCAAAAGTACAGCTTTTTTTAAATTCTCAAACGAAATGTAGATTATTTTTGAAACTAATAATTATCTGATTTTATTTCAATAATTTACAGCAGTAAAAAGGTTAGAAATCATTGCCTTTTAATCTTTTTGCGAATTATATTTTGGATTATTCCGAATCTTTCCCCAGACAAAAAGTGAATTTTTGTACTTTCGCCTTTCAATCCAAACTAAAATATGGCTTTACAAACAGCTGTCGTTATACTCAACTGGAACGGCCGGAAATTCTTACAAGATTTTCTTCCTTTCGTTATTCAATTCAATCCGGTAAATACCCAAATTGTAGTTGCAGATAATGCTTCAACTGACGACTCTGTTGAACTGATGCAAACTTTCTTTCCCGATATCCAACTAATTCAATTGAAAGAAAATTACGGTTTCGCGAAAGGTTATAATGAAGCTTTAAAACAAATTGACGCTGAATATTATGTGCTTTTAAACTCGGATATCGAAGTTACAGAAAATTGGATTGAGCCCATAATAAGCTATTTAGAAAACAATCCACAAGTGGCTGCTTGTCAGCCGAAAATTAAGTCTTGGGAAAAGCGCAATCACTTTGAATATGCCGGAGCCGGTGGTGGCTTTATCGATTTTTTGGGTTATCCTTTTTGTCGCGGACGGATTTTTCAGGAAATAGAAGAAGACCAAGGTCAGTTTGATGATATTCAGGAAGTGTTTTGGGCCAGCGGTGCTTGCTTATTTGTCAGAGCCCAAGTTTTTCATAGTTTAGGTGGATTTGATAGTGATTTTTTTGCTCATATGGAAGAAATCGATTTTTGCTGGCGAGCCAAGAATGCCGCCTATAAAATTGTTTATAATCCGGCATCAACCGTTTATCATATTGGCGGCGGCACTCTACCCAAAAACAATGCACTAAAAACATATTTGAATTTCCGAAATAATTTTTGTCTGCTCTATAAAAACTTACCTAGCGATAGGTTGTTTATCACTTTCTTGTATCGTTTGGTACTGGATGGTATTGCCGGTTTTAAATTTTTATTCGATGGCAGTTTTAAAAACTTAATGGCGGTTTTTAAAGCCCACATGTATTTTTATAAACATCTGCCAAAGCTTAAAAAGAAACGCAAACAGATTCAACAACGCCATGTGAGCAAAATTTACGGAAAGAATATCGCTTTTGAACATTTTATTCGCGGGAAAAAGTATTTTAAAGAATTAGACCGTTCCAAATTCTCTAAATAAGACCATTATGAAACGAGGCCGTTTAGAAACTTATCCTCTGAAAATTCTATTAGCCTTTACAGAGGCTGTTGGAGGTAATGAAGATCTGTTTGAATGGCTACTTAAAAATGGTTATCCCGAATTGGCTTTACTTTCTAAATCGATACGTGGTGGCGACGAAAGCAATAAACTACTGATTCAAAATAAATTTGCTCAGTTTGCCGCTTTTGATGCGGCAATTCATGGCGATATCAATGCAATTATCTGGCTAAAAAGACATCATTTCACCTTTTTAATTCGACTTGCTGATGCCGCGAGAGGAACTCAGGTTGCTTTGGATTGGTTCGAAAAAAGAGACTTAAAAATCTTTATTGTGCTGGCAAAAAAAATCAAATCTTTTATCGACAGTCAGACTTTTGATGTACATAAAAGTCCGTTTTAAAATGAACTAGGTAAACTCAGGCAGATACACCGTGAATTTGGCTCCCTTTTTCCTGTCTTTTTCAACTTCAATTTTCCCTTTATAATGTGCAATGGTTTTTTTGCAAAACTGCAATCCTATCCCTGTTCCAACAGGTGGAGCATCTATTCCTTTTGAATCCGATTTTAAAGGTTTGGTTGTAAAGAAGGGATCGAAAATTTTATCGATAATATGGGCTGGGATTCCCTCGCCGCTATCTTCAACCGAAAACCAATGATAGCCATTAGCACTTCCTGACTCGATAATGATGCTTGGGTTCTTAATTGTAAACATGGCATCCATAGCATTTTTAATCAAGTTTTCAAAGACTTGAGCAATATCGCCAAGCGAAACAAATACGGCTAATTTATTAGGTGATAAGCGTATGGTTTTCTCGACCTGGTTTTTAAACTTTAAATCCACATCTAAAAACTCAAGCTCATGTTTAATCATTTCGTTTAAATCGTACACATCGTCTTCTTGCATCTGATCTGTCCGACTCTTACGCAACATGGCTTCTAAATTCCCCGCCATTTTGCGTAAAACCTCATTATTCAATTCCAGAATTTGCCAGACCTCCTCCATCTTTTCTTTCAGCTCTTCTTTTTCAATGCCCTCTTCTATCCTGCGATTTAAATCATCGCGCATAGCTTGAATGAGATCAGAAGCAGCTAAAGCACTCGAAATTGGACCGCGTATATTATGCACTACCCCTTGAATAAATTGGGCTAAAATGGTGTCTCTCTCTTTTTTCAACAATTCGTTCGTACGCTGCTCTACAACAACTTCGAGTTCTTTGTTGTACTCATTCAGCTGATCGCGGTCGAGCTTAGCTTGCAAATGATTTTTCACCCTTTCGATCACTTCAAGCTCTTCAAAAGGCTTGGTAATATAATCGACAGCACCAACTTTAAATCCCTGAACTTTATCGGCAGTATCGTTTTTTGCGGTCAAAAACAAAATCGGAATATCGGCTGTTTTTGCCTTGCTTTTTAATTTCTTGCAAATAGAAAAACCATCTTCGTCGGGGAGCATTACATCAAGCAAAATAATATCGGGAGTAGTTTTCTCGAGCAACTTGTAAGTTTCTTTGCCACTAGTAGTTAAAGCAAAGGAATAACCCTGATTTTTTAATATTGCCCCAAGCAATTGGATGTTTTGAGGAATATCGTCGACCAGTAAAATGAGTGAATTTTTTTTCATCTTAATCAATTGCTCTTAGGTGGTTATCTATCGGTTTAACTAATTTAATACCCGCTTTTTACAAAGTTAAACATTTTATTCTGATTTACTAATTTGCTCTATTTTTCTGCTGATTTGCTGAAGGCTTGTAATGTCAAATCCCACAATGGCTAAGCGAATATCTTGCTCTATTTGTTGTAAAAATTGCATATTGCTTTTTTGATGCTTTAGACAAAACCGATTCAGTTTATTGGCAAAACTTGTCCATTCATCTAAAATAAAAGTATCCTTTACGTTCAGGTACAAGTCATGCAACTCTTCACGGACGGCAAGCGGATACTCCATATTCTGCTCCTCTTGTTTTTCTGAAATAACACCTTCTTTGTTCTCCTTGGTCTCTTCCTTTATCGAGATGCTTGTCGATTCTATTTTCCGGATAGGAAAACGCCATTTGGCGATCAAATTAAACGGAGGCGAGGCACTCGTTTCTATTTCAAAATCAGCACCCAGTTTATCAGCTACCAAACGCGAATAGAGCAACATAAAAATACGGTGATTGATTTGAGAAGCCATTTCACCAAAATTTATAAACCGATGATATTGATCAATTTCACCCTTCAACTCACTCGTTACAAGAGCTTTATCCGCATATTCAAAACGAATTTCACACGCACTGTTATAAGCGATTTTGCATTTTACTAAGCTTGATTCGCCCAAGGTATTTAGCGTATCAAAAAACCAACTCAATGCCGTTCTAAATGGTTTATTTTCGATATTTACTGCTGCGCCTGTTGTTTCATCAAATTGAAGATCAACTTTCAATTGTTTATTCTTTCTATGCTCTAGAAATGAATTTATAAAATCAACCGGTTCCACCCAATCCGATTTGAGTTCCATATCCTGTTCTTTCAATTGCTCAAACTCAATAATCAACTGGGTATTACGGTATAGCATTCTTGCATTATAACTGACTCGATCCAGCATTAATTTACTTGTATCGTCGAGATTTTCCTCTTCATTTAAAACTTCAGTAAATCCAATTAGCGCATTGTATTGATTAAAAAGCGCATGCCTTAATTTCGGCAATATATTTTGATTGAGCGTATTATTAAGGATTAAATCGAACTCCAAATATGCCTTTGTTTCTTTAACAAAATGAATATCGTAAAAAGTAAAAAGGAAATAAAAAACCGGTAATGTGCTCCAATTCTTCTGTCTGTTTCTGACAATAAAAGACACGAAACGATTGAATAGCAAAACTTCATTCGCTGCCAAATCGATTTTTTTTAAAGCCAATTTATGCTGATCAGCGCTTATTAGGTCTTGAGGTACTTTAATTGTAAAAGCTTTTAAACTATGCTGCGTTAAATATTTTCGCATCTTTGCAAGGTGTTTTTAGATCCCCTGCTAAGATAGTAAATTAGCGTTCTAAAACGGACACAAATCAAGACAAAACTTACATTTAAATGAAGGATTTTACCCAAGGAAAGATTCCTAAACAAATTTTTTACTTCGCTTTGCCCATTGTTTTTAGCAGTCTACTGCAACAATTATACAGTATTGTAGACAGTATTTTCATTGGTCATTTTGTTGGTAAAGAGGGTCTTGCAGCCATCGGGGCATCCTTCCCGTTAATTTTTGCCTTAATCTCCTTTGTAATTGGAATTGGCTCAGGATTTACCGTGGTAATTTCGCAGTATTTGGGAGCCAAAAGGACGGAGTCGGTGAAGAAAGCGGTAGAAACTATGTATATATTTATGTTTCTGGGCGGTCTCTTTTTAACTGTTCTCGGAATCTTTATTTCTCCCTATATTTTTAAGTTAACCAATTTGCCTGCTGATGTTTTGCCGGAAGCCATCGATTATATTCAAGTTTATATGATGGGAACCGTACTCTTTTTTGGATTTGCGGGAACAAATGCCATTTTACGTGGATTGGGCGATTCAAAAACCCCTTTTTATTTTACACTTATAGCAACTGTGGTTAATATTTTACTCGATTGGTTATTTATTGCCGGATTCGATATGGGAGTAAAAGGAGCTGCACTTGGAACCATCATTGCGCAAGGCGGTGCTTTTATTACGGCTATAATTTATCTGAATAAAAACAACGAACTCATCGGTCTTCATCTTAATAAATTGAATTTCGATAAAAAAATATTTAAGGAAAGTGTTCGGATTGGATTACCTACCGGATTTCAACAAACCATAGTCTCCTTTGGCATGATTGCGCTTTTCGGAATCGTAAACGGTTTTGGAACTGATGTTGTAGCCGCCTATAGCATTGCGCTACGGATCGAATCTATTCCTTTAATGCTGGCTATGAGTTTTGCTGCTGCTATTGCTCCTTTTGTCGGACAAAATGTAGGAGCCAATCAGATGCATCGGGTTCAAACAGGTTATCGTGCAACACTTTTAATGACGAATGCGATTTCACTCCTGATTAGCGGATTATTTATCATTGCCCCGCGCTTAATTATTCAAATTTTTACAACAGATCAAGCTGTCATCAATATCGGTACAGAATATATGTATATTGTAGCTCCTTTCTATATTATTTTTTCAACCATGTTTATTTTAAATGGAACTTTGAGAGGTGCCGGCGCCACATTAATCCCCATGTTTATTACTTTGATTGCACTTTGGGCTGTAAGGATTCCTGTTTCTTGGGTGCTCTCTGAATCAATTGGTAGAACGGGTATTTGGTGGGGAATTCCAATCGGCTGGTCTGTTGGTATGGTAATTTCTTACCTCTATTACAAAACCGGTAAATGGAAGAAATCAATGATTAAGATGGAGCCAATAAGTATCGAAACGGAAGCTTAATGAGCGATTGCCTTATTTAAAAAGGCATTAAAAGGTTGCATCGTTTTTAAAATGGGCAATAGATATTCTATTAAATTATCCTGCGATAAAACAGTTTCGTCCAAAGATTTAAACACCGTAAAACTCTTCATCTTTAGCAAGTCGATATACGCCGAATCCGGATCGTATCCTTTTGGAGGACGAACCAAAGATTCGCCAATGAGTTCAGGAAAATAACGTTTAAAATCTTTTTGCTCTAATATTGTAATCAACTCTTGTCCGGCATAATTAATTTCGTCGCGTACAGCTTTTAAAATTTGGGGTTCTGGACGATAAAGTCCTCCACCCACAAAAGAATTTCCGGGTTCTAAATGCAAATAATAACCCGCATTCCCTCCTTTACGACCACCAACAGCGATAAAGCCTCCCATATTGTTTTTGTAAGGTTCTTTATTCTTAGAGAATCTTACATCACGATAAATCCGAAAAAGACATTGCTTCGCATCTAAAGCACTCAAACTTTTATCAAATGCGCCCAATTCTTCTATCAGTTTTTGCACGAGCAACAGCATGCTTTCTTTGGCTTCTTCATACTTCGCCTTATTTTCTTGAAACCATTCTCTGTTATTGTTTTCTTTTAATTCAGATAAAAAATCCAAAATTATTTTCGCATTCATAAGCTATCCATTTAATTATCAGGGCAATTACTTGAAATCTTATCTTTTTTATTCTTATATTTACCTGCAAATGTAAGCAATAAATACATGAGGAACTTTTTCGTTATCCTCTTCATTTTAATTTTTCATACCTCATTACAAGCCGCTCAACCTTTTCAAACGGTAGGTGCCAAGGCTCATTCTATGGGAGGTGTTAGTTTATTGCCTGCTGATTTTTGGTCGGTTTTTAACAATCAGGCGGGCTTAGCCTCTCAAACAAAATGGAGTTTTGGATTTGCTTATGAAACGAATTTAAACTTGAGCCAAGAACTGAGTATAAAATCAGGGGCTTTTATTCTCCCTACTCCGAGTGGAACCTTTGGGCTCACTTTAAACTACTATGGATATCAAGCCTATAACGAACAAAAGGTGGGTTTAGCCTACGGAAAAAACCTAGGCCAAAAAATCGCTGTTGGCATTCAGCTCGATTACCTCTCGATTTTTATTGGTAACGATAATGGCAGAGCCAATGCCTTTACTTTCGAAATTGGTATTCTAGCAGAAATTACTGAGTATTTGACAGTTGCCAGTCATCTGTACAATCCCTATATGGTTAAAATAGGCTCGGTAAATCCGGAATCGCTACCGGCCATTTTAAAATTCGCACTGGCTTACAAAGTAGATAAAGATCTGCTTATTTTGGCCGAATACGAACAAGATAATCTGAGTCAAGGCATTGTAAAATTGGGCATGGAATACCATTTGATAGAACAATTTTTTGTCCGTGGCGGACTCTCATCCAATCCAAATTTATTGAGTTTTGGTCTTGGATTTAAAGTAAACGGATTTAATATCGACATCGGCAGCAATTATCATCAAACCCTTGGTTTTTCACCTAAAGCATCTATGTATTATGATCTAAAATAAACGCTCAATGATTTCCCGATTATTTATTAACGCAATTCTCCTCATCTGCTTTTTTTGTTTGCCTTTTAACCTATTGGCACAAAGCAAAGAAATTGAACGCGCTATAGAAAATTTGACCGAAAGCTCGGAATTGAATATCGACTATAGTTCTCTTTTAGATGAATTAGAATCATTGCAACAACATCCCATTAACCTGAATTCTGATCGATTAGTAATGCTCTATTCTGTTTTCTTACTGAATGAGGAACAGCTCGAAAATTTACAAGCTTATATCCTCAATAACAATCAATTACTATCGATTTACGAACTCTTATTGATTGATGGTTTCAGCAAAAAAGACATTGAAACACTGCTGCCTTTTGTGGAGGTAAAACCTTTTGAAAAAACGAGTTTACCCAACCTAAAACAGTTCTCTAAATACGGAATCAACGATTTTATTTTGCGCGCTCAACGCCTTCTTCAAGACCAAAAAGGCTATCGCTTAAACGCGGAGAACACAGATGCAAGCAACTATTTAGGTTCTGCCAACAAATACTATTTGAAATACAAATACAACTTTGCGCGACAATTTCAATGGGGATTTACAGCAGAAAAAGATGCCGGTGAACTCTTTTTAAAATCACCCGAAAGCCCCTCTCCCTCAC
>JBFHQD010000055.1:0-15535 GCA_041592395.1 Bacteroidales bacterium
CTACGGTCCATCCAATAAAAAAACCGGGAATGAGATAAGCGGCTTTATGAAAAATCCGATGTTCCAAAAGGTAATCGTCCCATTTTGTTTTGGAAGTACGGATAAAGCGCGCAATATAAGCTCTTAAGAACCAGCGTGTAAAATAAAAAAGCGCAATCGAAATAAGAAAGCTGAAAAAGAGCAGTATATAATTAGAGATAACGTCGGCTTGCTCAGTTTGCAGCTTAATCTTTATTAAAAATTCACTTATAAATTGATCTGTTATTTCGAATATATTGGCTAAACCCATGCGCTTAAATTTTATGCAAATTTATTTAATTTCGAGCTTATATCGAAGTTAAAGTTTGATTATTAAAAAAAGAGAAAAAAAAAGGCTTCAAAAAGAAGCCCTATACAATAGAAAATATTTTTAGAGATGAATATAATCGCAAAGTTTTTGTTTGATCTTTTTGAGTTCCTCGGGTTTCATCCCTTTTTTATAGATTCGAACCAAATCAACCAAGCCTTTTGCTCTATAAAAAGTAGCTAAGGCGGCATCAAAATTATTGTCTTCGGTGTTGTATTTGATATCCAAAATGGCTTTTTCAAAGACATACCATTTCAGCTCCGATTTCATATCGAAATAGTGCATCTCATTATTTAGCTTGTCGTGGTAAAATCCGGGTTCTATTTCTTCAAGTAAAAACACCTTGTTTACTTGAATAATACTCGAAAATTCCTTGACGTTTCTGTATTTTTCAAATCGAAATCCTTCATCATAAAGCGCCTCAACCAATTGGGGCAGAAAAGTATAATTTGCTAAGCCTTTAATCCGGATAGCCGAAACTTCGTTGTTTTGAAAAACAATTTGAGAAGGAACAATATCTAAGTCCATCTTAAACGATTTCCGTAAAACCATAGCGGCTCTTATCAGCGATTCTTTTGTGTATTTATTTTTAGTGATTAAAAATAAAGAACCGGGGACTTTTTCTTCGGGAACAATTCCGTGATAACCCGGAAAAGCATGGGCTGTTTCTAAAATTAAGTTGTTGCCGCATATTTCTGTATTTAGCGCAACTAATGATTCCTTTTTGGTAATCGTTCCGGATACTTCAATCGTTTGATTCATGTTCGTTAAATTTTTATATGAAGTTACAAATATATACAAAAGCAGTTGATTAAACAATTAATTTAGAATCCTTCTATATAAAATAAACTAAAAAATGGGAAGGTGAAATAAAAAAAACGAAAAGATGCGCTATTCGTCGCAAGAATTGATAAAATTTGCCGAAATATTCCGTAAAACCGTTAACTAATTAACGAATAATCACTAAATTTGCTACCAATTAAATCATTTGTAATTAAGACTTTTAATCAGGCGATAATTTGCAGTTAATGAAAAAAATAACCTCAAATTATTTTCAAGTCAATTTATAAAAACATAAACTTAAAAAGATGAAAAAACATAATTTTTTTGCAGGTCCATCCATCCTTCCTCAATTTACAATCGACGAAACAATAAAAGGGATACAAAATTTTGAAGGTACTGGTTTGTCGGTATTAGAGATTTCTCATCGTAGTAAACAATTTGTTGCCGTTGTTGCAGAGGCTCAGAGTCTTTTTAAGGAATTACTCAATATCCCCGATAACTATAGCGTTTTGTTTCTTGGCGGAGGAGCCAGCACTCAGTTTTTAATGGTGGCCTATAATTTATTAAATAAAAAAGCGGCTTATCTCAATACCGGTGTTTGGGCTTCGAAAGCAATTAAGGAAGCCAAATTCTTTGGCGAAGTGGTTGAAGTCGCTTCTTCGAAAGAGGCTACTTTCAATTATATTCCAAAAGGCTTTGCCGTTCCTGAAGATGCGGATTATTTTCATGTGACAACGAACAACACGATTTATGGAACCGAAATTTTTGAGGATTACGATTGCAAGGTGCCTTTGGTAGCCGATATGTCGTCCAATATTTTTAGTCGTCCTATCGATGTTTCTAAATATGCATTGATTTACGGTGGCGCTCAAAAAAATCTAGCTCCTGCAGGTGTTACTTTTGTTATTATCCGAAATGATATTTTAGGAAAAGTAGATCGAGCAATTCCTACAATTTTAAATTACCAAACCCATATCGATGGCGATTCTATGTTTAATACTCCTCCCGTATTGCCTATTTATTCTGCTTTACAAACCTTGCGTTGGCTAAAAGCTGAAGGTGGTTTAAAAGTGATGGAGCAAAAGAATATAGAAAAAGCAAATCTGCTCTATGCTGAGATTGATCGAAACAAGTGTTTTCAAGCCACCATTAAAGATCCGGCCGATCGCTCAAGAATGAATATCTGTTTTGTTATGAACAAGGGTTATGAAGAGCTGGAAAAAGAATTTTTAGCCTTGGCCGATGCCAATGGAATGATGGGATTGAAAGGTCACCGTTCAGTAGGTGGTTTCAGAGCTTCAACCTACAACGCACTTCCAAAAGAAAGTGTCGTGGCTCTCGTTGCTTTAATGAAAGAATTTGAGGCAAAACATTAGGCCGTTGTTTATTCATTTAAAAACTTTACATCATGACAAAAGTATTAGTAGCTACAGAAAAACCGTTTGCTCCTGAAGCGGTTGGTCAAATAAAACAAATTAATGAAGATGCCGGTTTTGAATTTGCTGCATTGGAAAAATATACGGATAAATCGGCTTTGTTAACTGCCGTAAAAGATGTTGATGCCCTTATCATTCGAAGCGATAAAGCAACTAAAGAAGTGATTGAAGCAGCGCCAAAGCTAAAAATAATTGTGCGTGCTGGTGCCGGATACGACAATATCGATTTGGCTGCCGCCACCGAAAATAAGGTGGTAGCAATGAATACCCCCGGACAAAATTCAAACGCTGTGGCAGAATTGGTTTTAGGGATGATGGTTTATCAGGCCAGAAATCAATTCAACGGCAAATCGGGTACAGAGTTAAGAGGCAAAAAATTGGGAATCCATGCCTATGGCAATGTTGGTCGCTATGTAGCTGCTATTGCTAAAGGTTTTGGAATGGAAGTTTGCGCTTTCGATCCTTTTGTAAAAGATAAACTTATCGAATCCGATGGCGTAAAAGTTTTTCATAGTGCCGAAGAAATGTACAGCTATTGTCAATACATCAGTTTGCATATTCCGGCGAATGAAAAAACCAAGAAATCGATTAATTTCGAACTGCTAAATAGGATGCCTTTTGGTGCTACTTTGGTTAATACAGCACGTAAAGAAGTAATCGATGAAAATAATTTACTAAAAATGTTTGCAGAGCGAACTGATTTTATGTATCTTAGTGACCTAGAACCAGACTGTAAAGCAGAGATCGCTGAAAATTACGATGGGCGTTTTTTCTTTACACCGAAGAAATCGGGAGCGCAAACTGCTGAAGCTAACATAAATGCTGGGGTTGCAGCTGCTCACCAAATAGTGGGATTTATCAAGGATGGGAACTCGAAGTACAAAGTAAATTAACTAACTAAACGGCAGAAATACGACAATTTGACTTCGTAAATTAACATATCGTCTCTACCATCTAAATAAATAATACTATGGAAAACACTAATTATTCTCCGTCTTTTTTTCGTTTTGAGGACTTACGCGTCTATCAAAAAGCATTAGATTATTACATCTGGGTTATCGAAAATACCGAAAAATTCCCGAATGCTGAAGCTAATCTTTTGGTAAAATCATTTGTTGAAACAGCCATGAATATCTCAGCAAAAATTGCGGAGGGATCTTCAAAAAACAAAACGCAATTTGTTTTCCATTTGAAAGAGTCGAAAACTTGTATTAGACAGTGTGTATTGTTTACCTCTGTAGCAATTAAACTCAACTATTTTAATGAAGAGCAAGAAGATGTAAGTAGAAATTATTTAATGGAACTTACAAAAATGTTGGGCGCTTTAATTGGTTCTATTCAAAGAGATCATAATGCGCCATCGCATTCTGGCGGACGCTCTTATGCAGACGATGATGACGATATTGATGAACACAACAGTTATTAATCTAAAGAACTTTAATTCTAAATTTTAAACCAAATTATGGCTATATTAAAACCATTTAAAGGCTATCGCCCTAAGCAAGATATTGCACAAAAATTAGCGGCATTGCCTTATGATGTTATGAATTCAGAAGAAGCCGCTGCGATGGCTAATAATAATCCTTATTCGCTTTTACATATCACGCGCTCAGAAATTGATTGTTCTGATGGCATTGATGTCCATGCGCAAGAAGTTTACGATAAAGCGGTAGAAAATTATTCTAAATTTAAAGCTGAAGGTTGGCTGCAACAAGATGAAAAACCAAAGTTTTATATCTATGCACAAACCATGGAAGGTAGAACACAATATGGGATTGTTGGTGCCGCTTCAGTCGACGATTATTTAAATGGAATTATTAAAAAACACGAACTCACTCGTCCGGATAAAGAAGAAGATCGAATGATTCATGTACGCATTAATAATGCCAATATCGAACCTGTGTTTTTTACTTATCCTGCTGTTGCAGAGATTGATGCGATTGTTGAAAAGGTTGTAAAAAATGAAAAAGCAACCTACGATTTTGTTGCGGAAGATGGTTTTGGTCATCATTTTTGGGTAATAAATGACGACAATCTTAATGCGAAATTAGAACAACTTTTTAGGGATAAAGTGCCTTATACTTATGTTGCCGATGGCCATCATCGTACAGCTGCAGCCGCACTTGTGGGTGCCGAAAAACGGAAAGCGAACCCCAATTTTACGGGTAAAGAAGAGTTTAACTATTTCTTAGCGGTGCATTTTCCTGATAATCAATTAAAAATTATCGATTACAATCGCGTTGTTAAAGATTTAAATGGATTATCTAACGATGAATTCTTGCAAAAATTAGCCCTCGATTTTGAGGTCAAACTTAAGGGTTCGGAAATCTACAAACCGGCAAAACTTCACGAATTTTCGATGTATCTCGATGGAAAATGGTATAGCTTAAATGCTAAAAATGGAACTTACGATGATCATGATCCAATTGGTGTTTTGGATGTGACTATTCTCTCCAATCAAATTTTAGGAAAACATTTGGATATAAAAGACTTAAGAACTTCCAAGCGCATCGACTTTGTTGGCGGAATTAGAGGTTTGGGTGCTCTAAAAGATCGAGTAGATAGTGGTGAGTGGAAAGTCGCTTTTGCACTCTATGCCGTTTCAATGCAACAACTGATCGATATTGCAGATTCCGGAAATATTATGCCTCCAAAAACAACATGGTTCGAACCTAAATTAAGAAGTGGGCTTGTTATTCACGAATTGATTTAGAGCGAATTTAAATTTCGATATAAAACCGGCTAAGTCCGGTTTTTTTTATGTATTTTTTTGAATCTATTTTTGAGAAATCTAGCAAATTGCCTGTATATTTGCCGAAATGAATGACTTAGAAATCAATTAAATTAGCATTATGAAACTCTTTTCTTTTTTCAAAGCCGGTATTGTAATTTTATTTATAAGCCTGATTTCAATAAGCTGTGGACGAGGTCCCGTTTATAAATCGGTGTCTGAAAATAAAATGAAAAACGAAATTCAATATATTGGTTTTGATTCTCAAAGTGCGATTCGCTATGCCATTTCAAATGATAAAGAGTTTTTATATATTCGTCTAGAAGCATTGAGCCGTCCCTCTGTTTTAAAAATTATCCAATCGGGTTTTTATATTTATATCGATACTTTGGGTAAGAAAAATAAATCGACGTATTTTAATTTTCCTATCGGACAAACAGATCAATTGTTTCAAGCGAAGCTATTTGAGGAGAATAAAATGGAGCACGCCGCCATTTCCGGGAAAATTGCCTTAGAGTCGCAAATTAACGACGTGGCGCTTGTTGCTGATTTTGTGAGTAACGAGAAAAAAGAAAGTGTAGTAAGTGATATTGAAAAAGGTTTTGCATTCAATATTAAATCGGGTGAATACGGAAGTTTGAGCTATTATGCCGCAATACGTTTGGATAAAATTAAAAAGGGAGGCTTTTCCACTATAGACAATTTAAATATCGGAATAGTTTCCGGCGCTTTTAAAAGACCAACGATACCGGGTGGAGGAAATAGAGGAGGCCAATCGAGCAGATACAGTGGAATGAACAGAGTTCCGCAAGCACAACAATCTGCCAATTATGATCCGCAAAAAATGCGCGATATGTATTTAATGAGTCAGCCCATTACTTTTTGGATCAATGTTGCGCTTTACAAGCAATAAGCGATTGCTTGTTATTTTATGAAATATCTTATTTTACTTTTCTTTGGGCTATTCAGCTTTCAATTGCTGTATGGCCAACAAAATAATTATACCATTAGCGGAACTATTCGTGATGCTAAAACTGGAGAAGATTTGCCCGGAGCCAGTCTCAGCCTGATCGATAACAGAGCAATTGGAGTTTCGACAAATACGTATGGTTTTTATTCGCTGAATCTGGAGGCAGGCACTTACCAATTGCAATATTCTTATATAGGCTATCAAGCGCAAATTCGTGAAATTAAACTCACGGCAGATCAAGTGATCAATATTGAGCTCGATCCTAGTTATGCTTTATTGGATGAAATTGAAATTACGACCGAGCGCGAAGATAAAAATGTTCGGGCTAACGAAATGACAGTGGCTAGTGTGAATATCAAAGAAATTGAGAGTATTCCCGTTTTGTTTGGCGAAAAAGATATTTTTAAAACCTTGCAACTTATGCCCGGTGTAAAACCGGCAGGTGAGGGGCGTTCGGGCTTTTATGTGCGTGGAGGTAGCAGCGATCAAAATCTGATCTTATTGGATGAAGCTCCTGTTTACAATGCCTCGCATATGATGGGTTTCTTTTCTGTCTTTAATTCTGATGCGCTCCGCGATATGAAATTGTACAAAGGGGGAATGGGCGCAGAATTTGGAGGGCGATTATCTTCTGTGTTGGATATTAAAATGAAAGATGGAAACGCAAAAAGTTTCAATGTAAACGGGGGTATTGGACTTATTTCCTCCCGATTAACCGTAGAATCGCCTATTGTTAAAAACAAAGGCTCATTTATTGTATCTGCACGTCGAACTTACGCCGATTTGTTTACTGCTTTTTCTAAAGAAGAAGCTATACAAGATGCGCAACTTTATTTTTATGATATCAATGCGAAAGGGAATCTGAGAATCAGCGACAAAGATCGTGTTTTTATTTCGGGTTATTTTGGACGGGATAAATTTGCTTTTGACGAATTTTTTGGATTTAACTGGGGAAATATCACAACCACATTGCGATGGAATCATATATTTAATCCTAAATTGTTCTCCAATACATCGTTGATTTACAGCAAGTATAGCTATCAGATTTTAGCCGGAGAAACAGAAGATAGAATTGAAATTGGCTCGCATATTATTGATTATAACCTAAAGCACGATTATCAATATTTCCAAAACGATCACAGCAGTTGGAAGTTTGGGATGGATCTTATTCATCACACGATGAATCCCGGCGATTTAAATTCGGAACAAAACGACTTGTTTAATTCTTTAGAAGTGGAAAAACGCTACGCTGTTGAAGCTTCGTTCTATTTAACTAACGAAAGAAAAATAAATACGAATTTCATTCTAAATTACGGCTTGCGATTTTCTAATTTTATACAACTCGGTCCGGGGAATATCTATACCTTTAATGCCTATGGCGATATAATAAATACCGAAGTATATAAAAGTGGGGAAAAAGTGGTCGACTACCAGGGTTTGGAACCGCGATTAAATGGAACCTGGCTTATCAATTCTACGTCTTCGTTTAAAGCGTTTTATTCGTATACCAAACAATACATGCATTTGCTTAGCAATTCTTCGAGCGAGTCGCCAACAGATATTTGGTTGCCCAGCAGTAACAATATAAAACCTTCTTCTTCCGGCCAGTTCGGCGTGGGATATTACCGTAATTTCAAACAAAATACCTACGAGTTTTCCGTGGAAACCTATTATAAGGATATGCAAGACATTATCGACTATAAAATTGATGCTCAAGTAACATTAAATCCATTGGTTGAAGGCGATTTGGTTTTTGGCGAAGGACGAGCTTACGGTCTTGAATTGTTCCTAAAAAAACGGAAAGGAAAATTAACAGGTTGGTTGGCTTATACCTTGTCGCGCACGGAACGACGGTTTGAGGAAATTAATGATTTCAATTGGTATCCAGCAAAGCAAGACCGAACACACGATTTTTCTGTTGTGGCAATGTATCAGTTAAGTCCTCGTGTTCAAATCTCGGCCAATTGGGTATATTATACCGGAAATGCAGTGAGTTTTCCTGAAGGAAAATACGAAATAAGCGGTCAGGATATCTTGCTTTATTCCGCTCGCAATGCCTATCGTATGCCCGATTATCATCGATTGGATTTAAGCTTGAATCTTAAGAATAAAGAATACAAAAGCATTCGGAATAAGGAAACAGGAGCATTTGTAAAGCAAAAAAAACGCTTCCGTTCGAGCTGGAATTTTTCCATTTACAACGCATACAACCGCGAAAATGCCTATGCTATTTCATTCGAACCTTCGGAGTCGAATCCGGAAGTTTTGCAAGCCGTGCAATTATCACTTTTTAAAATGATTCCTTCCATAACCTATAATTTTAATTTCTGATGAAGCGTTTTATTCGAAATATAATTTTGGCAAGTTTTTTTCTGCTTTTGGTTTCTTGCGAAAAGATTATCCAACTGGATTTAGATCAAAACGAAAGTGTTGTTGTGGTTGATGCGGTAATTAGTAATATTCCGGATCAAACCGTTGTGCATTTAACAAAATCGAAACCGCTATTTTCTGCAGAAGGCTATACCGCAATTAGCCATGCCATTGTGCATATTATTGCTGACGGAGGAACATCTTTACTAATGGAGGAGCAAGCACCGGGAATTTATAAAAGAGACAATTTTAAAGGCATTGAAAATACAGATTATCAATTGCAAATCGATTGGGAGGGGAATTTGATTTCGGCCGTTGCCAGTATGCCAAAAAGGACTCCTATCGATTCACTCGAATTGGTTTTATCGGATAGAAACTTTAGAGGACGAGAGGAATTGGATTATGCGTTGAAAGTTCATTTTACCGATGACATCGATGTCCAAAATTTTTATCGTTTTGATGTATTTAGAAACGATACACTACTCGAAGGTTTTTCGGTCAGCAACGATTTGTATTACAATGGTTTAGAAACTTATCATTTTCTTAGAGGTTATGAGCTAAAACCCCTTGATAAAGTAAGCGTTACGCTATCATGTATTGATGAAGCAAATTACAGTTATTTTCTGGTTTTAAGCGAGAGTAATTCCCCGTTTAATATTGCTCCCGGAAACCCTATTTCCAATATTCAAGGCGAGGCCATTGGCTATTTTGGTGCTTATGCGCAAGATAAAAAAGAAATTGTAATACCTGCCTATTCCAATCCCAATCCATAATCCAATCCGGAGCGAAAAGTAATCATTAAGGTAATTAATTACTTAAATTTTTGAATATATCAGAAATCCTCTTAATTTTGGAAATCAAAATAAGAGACTTGAATACGTAAGCGTATTATTTTCAATTATTTGTTAACTATCATTTATTTTAACACAAGATTTATGTCTGAAAAGAAAAAGGATAGCAAGTCGAGGCGCGATTTTTTAAAAACGGGATCATTAATTGGTTTGGGCGCTGTAACGGCCGGCGCTGCAGCCTATGCCGGATTTGCTTATCAGGATGGTAAAAATCACGAAAACCTTGCTTCTGTTGATGAACCATTGTCGGATATTGACCAAAAAATTAAGGTATTAACCGAGAATGGAGAATTAGCCGAAGTGGATATTCGTTCGCTAACTCCGGTTGAAAAAAACGAATATCAGTCGGCCCTGCAAAAAAGGGGGCGAGAAGGAATAGCCGGAAAGCATTGGACTATGGTTATCGATTTGTCGAAATGTCGAAATGCGCGTATGTGTATGGCTGCTTGCCAGAATGCGCATCATTTGCGCGAAGAACAGCACCATATCAATGTATTGCGTATGCAAGACGATCGGAATTCGGCACCCTATTTTATGCCAAAACCTTGTTTTCATTGCGATAATCCACCATGTACAAAAGTTTGTCCGGTTGATGCAACATTCAAACGGCAAGATGGTATCGTATTGATCGATAATGAGCGCTGCATCGGTTGTCGTTTTTGTATTGCTGCATGTCCTTATTCCGCCCGTGTATTCAACTGGTTCGAACCCAAAGAAGTGGAAGGCGACGATGATTTGCTTTACGATATAGAACTGAACGTTCCGCAAAAGAAAGGAACCATTTCTAAATGTTTATTTAGTGCTGATCGTTTGCGCGATGGTAAATTGCCTTACTGCGTTTCCGCTTGTCCTAATGGCACTTATTATTTTGGCGATATGAACGAAGATTCGGTAACCAATGGTACAACAGGCGAAACAGTGCGTTTTAGCGAACTTATACGCGACAATGCGGGATATACCTTATTGCCTGAATTAGGAACAAAACCTAATGTGTATTATTTACCGGCAAAAAATCGTCTTTTCCCTTTTCAATACGAAGGGAAAACAACTTTAGAAGATGAACACGTTTAATTAACTATTTGATTATTAAATCTTAAGATATGTCTAATTCTTTATCAAAAGAAGAAGCCAAAAGCAAAATAGATAAGTATGCATCCGATATTTTAAGACCTATGCAATCGCATGGAGGATTAGAACTTTGGATAGTACTTCTTGCCCTTGGCTTAGTAATGTATGTTTTTGCCTATTTTATTCAGCTTCGCGATGGATTGGGAGTTACGGCCATGCGCGACTATGTGAGCTGGGGCGTTTACATTTCTAATTTTGTGTTTTTTGTTGCTGTGAGTTTAGTAGGAATGTTAATCAGTGCTGTTTTGGGCTTACTAAAACAAGATTGGGTGAAGCCACTGACTCGAATAGCCGAAATCGTTGCATTGGGTTTTGTTATGGTAGCCGGTTTGGTTATCGTTAACGATATGGGTCGCCCCGATCGCTTACTTAATGTATTTATTTATGGAAGAGTTCAATCGCCTATCGTTTGGGATATTACGGTAATTACAACCTATGTAACCATCAGCTTGTTATTGTTTTATCTACCTCTAATTCCTGATTTGGCATTTGCAAAAAAGAGATTGAAAAATATGCCTGCTTGGCAATATCATTTATTTAATATTTTATCCTTGGGCTGGATGGGAACACCGGAACAATACAAAATCCTACATAAAGGAATTCGTATTTTGGCTGTATTAATTGTTCCTGTAGCTTTGGCTATCCATACGGTAACCTCCTGGTTATTTGCTGCAACCTTAAGACCGGGCTGGGATACAACCATTTTTGGCCCTTACTTTGTGGCCGGTGCTTTTGTTGCCGGAGCCGCAGCCGTTGTTATTTTAATGTATGTGTTGCGCGTAAACTATAAACTGAAAGACTATTTTACGGATTTTCATTTTAATAAAATGGGTCAATTGTTGGTTTTGGTTTCATTGCTCTATGCTTATTTTAATTTGAATGAATTCTTGGTTCCTGCTTATAAAATGAGAACAGCCGAAGCGACACATTTAAACATGCTATTTACGGGTAAATACGCACTTCTTTTTTGGGGAGTTCAGATTTTCGGTATGGTCATTCCAATTATCATGATGATTTTTAAGAAATTTAGATCGCCAGGCTGGTTGACTGTGATTTCTATATTTATCTTGGTAGGTGCTTGGTTAAAAAGGGTTATTATCGTAATCCCCACTTTATTGCATCCTTATCTACCCATTCAAAATGTTCCGGAAGAGTTTCACTTGTATTTTCCAACATGGATTGAAGTATTTGTTACACTGGGCTCTTTTGTGTTGGCCTTAGGTATTATCACCGCATTGCTAAAAGTTTTTCCGGTTATTCCTATTTGGGAATTGGCTGAGGAAGAAGGAATTACTGAAGAATACGAAAATAAAGATTAGGAGGATGTTTATGAAAAATAAATGGTTTAATATATATTCCGGCCTTTTGCTTATCCTGTTGTTTGGCACAAGCTCAATTTTTGCCCAATCCGACTGGAAAGTAACTGATGCTCAGGCTAAAATTAAGAATCCTGTTACTGCTGACGAGGCCAGCATTAAAGAAGGAGCAGCCCTTTTCCAAACGAATTGTAAATCTTGCCATGGCGATCCGGGCAAAGGGAATGGTTTACCCTTGGTTCCAAAACCTACGGATATGTCCAATCCCGAATTTTTAAACCAAAACAGCGATGGGGCCATTTTCACAAAAATAACCGACGGAAGGATAGCCATGCCCACATTTAAAGCTGTTTTAAATGAAACACAACGTTGGCAACTTGTTAATTATATTCGTTCTTTTGATGCCAATAAAAAAGTAGCTGCCGTTTCTTCTCCTGTTCAAGTAAAGAAAGGAGATAAGTTGAATGCACCTTATCAAATGAGCTTAAGCTATAATGAAGAACAGAATAGTTTGCAAGCCTTTGTTCAAGGAACCAATGCACAAGGTTCTTTGGTGCCGGCTCCTGATGTCGAAGTGGGCTTTTTTATTAAGCGCTATTTTGGGAAACTTCCTTTTGGAGATAAAGGTGCTGTTACCGATGATAAAGGGATGATACAAGCAAAAATTCCGAGCGATGTACCCGGGGGTGAAGAAGGAAAAGCGATCGCTTTTGCCAGTTTAAGTGATGTCGATAATTTCGGTAGTGTAAACGCTGAAACGGAAGTAAATGTAAAACCTGTCGAAATAGTTAATCTACTGGATAAACGTTCTTTATGGACGGTAAGAGTGATGGCGCCTTGGTGGCTTATTATTACCTATTTCAGTATCTTAATTGGCGTTTGGGCTACTTTAGCTTATGTGGTATTACAACTGTTTAAGCTTAAAAAAGCGGGTGTTTAATTGAATAAATGCAGGTTTGACTAAAGTTCAAACCCTCATTTGTTTTTAAGAGACCTTATACCGTTGCCGTATTTGTCCAAATACCGTGAAGATTACAGCCGGCTTCGACTAAGACCAGATCACCTTTGGCCAATTTCACGAAATATTCCGCATAACCTCGTATAGGTCCATTTTCAAATTCAGTAAAAGCAACAAGGTCTTCATTTTTATAAATCTTTAAATAATCAATCCAGTGATTATCTTCTGTTGGATGGACTATTCCTTTTGATCCTACGTGAATTTTCATACGCGTAAAACCATTTCCGTCAGCTTCCATAAAAGTGATTTCAGGAGTATGTTTCAACTCAAAATCCGTAGGGTTTTCAGGATCGGCAAAGCTCATTCTTTGTCGGTTGATAATCAGTTTTGCGACTTTTTTTTCTTGGGCACTTGCTACATTTGGCAAGAGTAATCCGCTTGTTCCAAGTACGAGACTTGCTAAACCAATTTTTTTGAATGCGTTTCTTCTATTCATAATTAATAATGTTTTCTTTAAGTTTGGATTTGATAAATATACGAACAATTATTTTAGGAACAGGATCGTAACCACTTGTTCCCCATGGTTGACAACGACTTATTCTATTTGCAGCTAAAGCACCTCCTTTTACCAGCCCAAATCGCTTTAAGGCTTGCAAGCTGTATTCGGAACAAGTCGGAATATGCCTACACGAAGCCGGTGTAATCGGCGAAATAACAAGCTGATAAAAATGAATAGGCAAACTTGCTATTTGAATGACGATCGGTGTTTTCTCTTTTTCCACGGTTCTTTTGTATATAAGTCGCTGCCCCAAGCTTTTATTGCATTTCGGTATCTCCTAAAATGCTATTGATGTCTTCTTCGGTAGAACGTAATTTTTCCTTGCAAAACTTTAATAATACGGAAGCACGTTTTACTTTTGCTGATAAATCGTCAATATTAATTTCTTCATCTTCAATTTCTTGAATGATATTTTCTAGTTCTTCGTAAGCTAAACTATAGGTCAATTTCTTGCTCATTTTTATATTTTTTTGTGATACTGCTTTCTAAAATTCCTTCGCACAATTCCGTTTGCAACTGATCTCCGGTTTTTACTTGATCAATAGTACGTAAAAGTTTTCCATTTACGCGAGTAATGCTAAATCCTTTTTTTAAGATTTTTTTGGGATCGGCCATTTGAAACAATTGGGTCATTTGCATCAGCTTATTCTCGTCCGTTTTAATCGTTTGTAAACTCCCCTTAATCAGTGATTTATCGTGTATAATTAGTTTTTCTTCTTGATTTTTTAGAAGCGACTTACTATCGAGAACAATTTTTTGGAATTTGTTATCCAGCTTTGTATCCATCTGCTGAAATTTAATTTTTAAATCGTGTTTAAGAATAAATTTTATTTTATCTAAACGGTGATAGGCTTTTCGGATTCGGTTATTTACTGCTTTTTGATAATGAAAATCATGTTGCGCTAACCGCTTGCTATGGGCGTTCATTCTTAGTTGTGACGAATGGCTCAAATTACGACTTAAATGACTCCATTTTAATTTTTGATCATCAAGCAATTCATAGGCAAATTGATTTAGAGTTTGCACTTGGTTTTCCATCTCTATTTCGAAATTCCGATTGTGCGAAACGATATAATCCGCTACTGCCGTGGGCGTTTTTAGTGCGGTATGTGCTACTTTATCAGCTACGCTGTTATCTCTTTCGTGTCCGATTCCGGTGAATATGGGAAAACTGCTTTGCGCCAATCCGGCGGCAAGGGCATATTCATCAAAACAACCCAAATCCAAAGCCGATCCTCCTCCCCGAATCAATACAACCACATCAAAATTTATCTCGCTTTCTTCCGTACGATTTAAAGCTTGTAGTATGCTTTCAGCTGCTGTTTCACCTTGCATAGTGGCCTGAAACAATTCCAACCGAAATTGATAGTCGTAAGCATTCTCGCTCAATTGTTTCTTAAAATCTTGATAACCGGCAGCTGTTTCTGAGCTAATGATAGCAATGGTTTGGAGAACAGGACTTAATACATGCTGTTTGTTAAAATCGATAAGCCCGTCTTGCTGCAAAGCCAAAAGCGTAGCTTGTTTTTGTCGCTCTATTTCGCCTAGTGAAAAATTAGGATCAATATCCAATACATTTAAGCTCAATCCAAAGACGGTATGAAAATCGATAGTGACATTGACCAAGACTTTCATCCCTTTTTTTAAGGTTTGATTTGTGCTTGTTTCGAACTGTGACAAAATACGGCGTTTTGAGTTGGCCCAAATATTGGCTTTTATTTTGGCTTGCAAAAAATCATTTTCCTTTTCTGCAATTTCCATATAAAGATGTCCGTTTTTGGCTTCCGAGAGCGAAACTATTTCGGCAATAACCCAATAACTGCGGTCAAAGCTAGAGCGGACAACCATTTGAAGCTCGTCAAGTAAATCGGATAATCTGTAAATTGTATCTTCGATGGCTTTAGATTTTATACAAAAATAAGGATTTTAAGGCTTTAAATGGAGGATAAATTATGTTAAGAAATTGTGATAAAAAATATTTCCGAAAACGTTTGCGGGATTCATGATTTTTTTCGTATTTTTGACCCATATTAAATTTTTTGGTTAAATATGGTTTGTATAAAGGTGTGCGTTTTCTAAATGCACAC
>JBFHQD010000056.1:0-15473 GCA_041592395.1 Bacteroidales bacterium
AGTGGTGATTCTGATACTAAAGATTTAATTATTATTGCTTCCTTATCTGTTGGCAAATACTTTTCTAATATCTCCTCTGTAGGTTCTATGAAGACAGGATAATTTAATTCTTTAAGGAAATAAAAAACAGATTGAGTTACTTGCTTCTCAACTTCAACAATTATTTGAAAATTGCCAGGTTGATGTTGCATAAACTCATTCAGTATTTTTGTATTCCATACACAAATATCAACAAATGGGAACTCAGACTTTAGTTTGTTGTATATTACCTTTTCTTTTCTATTTAATTCCGGCGTATATATAATATTAGAACCTATACAGAATTTACCTCGTCCTATTCGCGTTAATACTCCTTTTTGAATTAAGGCATAAACCCTCCAATTAATCGTAGTCTTTTTAACCAGAGGATCGAATGAAAGATAAAACTCACTAATTTCCTTTGTTGTAAAGTAATCAGCTTTATTAAATATCTCTTTTAATTGCTCAATATGTAACTTCTTATCTTCGATAATCAAATTTTTTAAAGGACAAAGATAACAAAACTATATTACGGCAGCAAATAGTAATTGTTGCCAGTAATTAGAAAGATATGAAGGGTAAAATAGCTCTTTTGCAAATTTTGGTTGTGGGTTGGCATGTGCTAAATGTGAATGTGCTGTTTTGTGCATTTGCTGTCTTTATCTTACCATCTGCATTAACAATCCGCAGAAATAAGCGCCAAAGGTTCCAACTGCATATCCAAAAACGGCAAGTAAAATTCCAACCGGAGCCAGGGAAGGATGAAATGCTGAAGCCACAATAGGAGCGGATACGGGGCCGCCAATATTTGCCTGACTACCAACCGCAAAGAAAAAGAAAGGTGCACGAATAAGCCTGCCAACCAGAATAAGCATCCCTATATGGAAAAACATCCAGACAATCCCAATAAGGAAAAAATGCGGATTATCAAGAAGGTATTTCAAATCGATATTCATTCCGATGGTAGCCACCAGAAAAAACAGAAATGCACTTCCAAATTTTGAAGCACCAACGCCTTCCAGTTGTCTGACTTTAGTAAAAGACAGTAATATCCCTACTATTGTAGCAATAATTACAATCCAGAAAAAATTATTTGTGAGCGCATATCGTTCGAGCTGTGGATAATTTAACAGCAGCCAAGGTGCAATAAGATTAGCGAAAAAATGGGCCAGGCCTGTAACTCCAAAAGCCACACCTAAGAGCATCATAATATCAGGGAAGGTACTTACTCTGGTTATTTTTTTCTGATAATCCTCCACTTTTTTCTGAATTTTTGCAATCCCTGAAGAATCGGCCCGGAATAGCTTATCAATCACCTGTGGTTTGGCAGCAAAATAGAGCAATATAGCCATCCAAATATTTGCTAATATAACATCAACGGCCAACATTTGACTGAATAATTCTTTGCTTGGATGGAATATTTCTATCATCGCCGCCTGATTGGCTCCGCCACCTATCCAGCTTCCGGCCATGGTTGTCATGCCCCGCCAAACTTCCTCGCCGTTGTAGATAAAGATATCGGGATTAAACAGAGAAATAATCAGAATAGACAAAGGGCCTCCAATTATTATTCCTACAGAACCTGCCAAAAACATGACAATAGCTTTGCCTCCAAGTTTCCACACCGCTTTCAGGTCGATAGTAAGTGTTAGCAATACCAAACTTGCCGGAAGGAAATAATTTGTTGCAACCGAATAGAGGTTTGATTCTTTACCCGATACGACACCAAAAGTATTTAATAATCCCGGCAGAAAATAACATAAGAGAATAGCGGGAATGAAAGTGTAAAATTTTTTCCAAAACTTTCCGGGCAATGAATTCGTGTAGAATACGAAAGCCAATAGGAAAAACAAAAGTCCCGCCACGACGGGATCACTCCCTATTAGCGGTTTTTTTTTTACTAAAGTATCCGTGCCGCTTTCTTCTGAGAATATACCCGTCTCCTTTTTAACAAGGCTTTCTCTATGCTGTCTGATAATACGGTCTCCATGTGCATATATTGCCTTCGTAAGCTTTGAGTTTGTATTATTAAAGATAATTAAGGTCTGATCGGGGAGACTGTGCGCCTTGTTGCTGTCTTTACTTCTGACGCCTTTATCCGTCAAAGCATTTGAATCGACTACTAATGCATTTACAAAACGAGAAATATAGGTTTTGTTTCCGGCCCAATTGCCTGTATGGTAAATATGATATCCGAGCGTGGAATCTTGATTAACCCGCCATCCAAAGGCGTAATTCGATGCTACGCCTTCGATAGCTTGAGGCGTATACATCTCAATTAACGATTCATTGCTAAGTAATGCATTGCTTCTTAAAAGGCTATCCCATTTGGCCAACTCTTCTACTGTAGTAGATACCCTTCCCGGGCCAAATCGGGCCGCTAAAAACGTAATGTATTCTTTGCCGGGAATGGAGTCGGGCAATATATACGTATTTTCTTCGGAATTATAATAATAGCCCGGCGCATAATCTTCTCTGGAAAGAATTGTATTACGATCTACAAAGCCCGTATTTTTAAAACCAAAAGGCTGAAAGATATTATTTTCAAGGTACTTATCCAAGGGTTCACCACTCACAAAATCAACCACCTCGGCCAGTACAATATAACCTCCATTGCTATATTTGAAATTTGTTCCGGGCTTAAAAAGTAGTTCCGGCTTATACTGCGCATAGTATTCGAGAATATCTTTATTCAAGCACATCCTCTCTTTCGGCCAACTGCTGTAGAAATAATCTTCATATTCCGGCAATCCGGATGTATGGGTTAATAATTGCCTGATCGTTATATTATCATAGGGAAGAGGTGTATTGAGGTATTCATTTACAGGCGCATCAAGATTAAGCATTCCCTTTTCGTAAAGCATCATAATTGACATAGAAGTGAACTGCTTAGAAACAGATGCTATCTCCATTTGCGTTGATGTTTTGAATGGGTTTTGTTTTGAATAATTAGCAAAGCCATAAGCTTTTTTAAATACTACCCGACCATTTTCCTTATAAAGAACGGCTCCATTAAAGTCATTGTGATTGGCCAATGAATCGAAATAAATTTCAAGTTCATTTGCACTATTATCTGAAGGCGATTTTTTTTCACACGATGCAAGCCCCACTGTGAGCACCAAGAATAGTATAAAAACGATATTTCTCATAGCATGCTTAAATATAGAGTAAGTATTTGAATGTCAATTCGGAATCCGGTAGCTATAGTTTCATTCATATTTCTTCTCCTATAGCCTGTTCCAACTTTCCTCGGCATTTATTAATCCAATACCCGGAAGATTATGATTAATCAGCTCTCCGTCTACCCTTTTGATACCTGTAAATGGATCATTACTTATGCCCAGGTTTCCATCAAGATCGACATAATCGGCTTCCGAAACCAGATTGAATGCGGCTGAAATGGAGCACGAAGTTTCCGCCATACAACCAATCATTACTTTCAGTTCTTTCGTCCTGGCAAGCCGGATCATTTTAAGCCCTTCGTTCAGCCCTGTTGACTTAACCAGTTTTATGTTTATTCCGTCATAAAACTGTTCAGCAGTTTCGACATCGTGCAAGCGCTGAATGCCTTCATCACCAATAATAGGAAGCGGGCTTCTCGCTTTCAACCAATTCGACTCCTTTTTACTGTCTACGGGCATAGGTTGTTCAATTAAAACAACATTTTGATCGTGCAACCACTTAATTCGATCCAGCGCCGTATATTTATTTTTCCAACCCTGATTGGCATCCACATATAAAGGTTTATCGCTCACTTTTCTGATCGCATCAATAATCGCCTTGTCTGAACGCGTTCCAAGTTTTATTTTTAGGATTTTAAATTCTGCAGCCTCCGATACCCGTTTCTGAATAATATCCGGTTTGTCTATACCTATGGTTTTGGAGGTGTAAACGCGATCGACACCAGCAAGTCCAAGGTAAGTGTATAAGGGAATGCCTTTCATTTTGGAAGCGATATCATGAATAGCCATATCAACAGCGGCCTTTATTGCCGTATTACCTGTATCTATTTGGTCGACATAAGTCAATATTGAATCCATGTCGAAAGGATCGTTGAACGGATTCAAATCTATTTTATTTAAAAAATTTATTGCTGTTTGATGCGTTTCGCCATACATGGGAGGCATAGATGCTTCTCCATAACCATTCATATCGCCAAAACGAAGTTTTAACAATACTACCGGTGTTTCCGTTCTTGCTCCCCGAGAAATCCTAAAGAGGTGCTTATGCTTTAGGTTAATGGTTTTAAATTCAATTTTGTATTTCATACATCATCATCCTATTTTTCTGTACTCTGTATGCAAGGCTCAGATTAAGATACGTCAAGATGAATTCAATTTGGTCTTCGATTATTTGTGTTCTGGCTCCCGCTATTCAAATGTATAAAAAAGAAATGAAAAACAAGGGTTTAAAGAAAAAGAAACGCTTTAGAATTGAAGATGCAGAGCGGGGATTTGCTTATAGGATGGCTTGAAATAACCGGTTATTAAGTGGTGGGGTTTTATTAAAGCCATAGTGATACGATGACTTGGGGTTATCGTATCACTTTCCTTTTGTAACATACACGGGCGTTTTTTAGAGGCCTGTTAGCCACTGTGTTTTATTTGTCTTCAAGATCAAAATAGTTCGTGGAGTTTTTGTTGTAATAATTACTTGTCAGGAAGTTATGTTTTCTATTCAGATACCATTGTTTTACCTATTGAAAAATGGACAAATTGTGAGACCCACTAATTTCTCTCTATCGGGTTGAGCGTTTTGGGCTTTGTCAAGAAAGCAGCTCAATTCATTAAACCTATTGCTTTACTTTTGCATATGATGTTTTATTTGCAACAGTAAGTTTTATGCTATTGCCAAATCATCTTTGCTTAATTTCAGCTTTGGGTTATTGAGTTTTTCAATTGTTGTCCTAATCTTCAAACTTTCACTCTGGGGTAAAAAAGTAGGGATCAGATCTATTAAGTCAATTTTTAAAAGTCGATTGATGACAATCAAATCTTTTAAAGAAAAAGAACTCACCCCGTTTATTAGTTCAGAGATATATGATTTGTTTTTGTGTCCTAAAATTTCACCAAAATCTTGTTGTGTTAGGTTTAGGCTTTTTAATTTTTTACGAATAATTTCCTTTCTTCGTTGGATAAACAACCTTTCTTTCTCTGCTATTAATTCTGCGATGTCGCTTTCGCGGAGTTTCTTATCAGCTATTTTTGAATCAGTACTCCAATTTAACTTTTCATACTGCTCAATCAAATCTCTTAATTTTTTTCGAATAGATTTGAATTCCGGATTTTCCTTTGAGAGAACACGGAGTTTTCTGTCTGTAATCAATGCTCTTTCGTAATCCAGTTCATTTTGGATTTTTCCAGTTTTAATTAGTTGTGATATATCAAATTGTGTTTTCATAATCTTTTTTTAAATCCAATCGTTCGACTTTAACCAATTTTTTATCGTATTTCTATTATTCCTAAAAACCATTTCATATTCTTGATGTGTTCCTGCCCATACAACTGTAGCTTCTTTATCACTAAACTCTATCAAAATCATTGTCCTGTGAACATTCATATCGAAAAAGTAAAACCCATCAGTATGCACTCTATCCGCATCAGGTCTTGTTTTATTTAATTCATTTTGGTCTTCCCAAGCACTCTTGTCAATGTCCTCAATTAACTTATCGATAGCTTTTACCAAAGAGACATTGCCCTTATTCTTTCTTTTAATTTTTTCTAATATCTTTTTATTTAACAGCCTCATTTTCTTTTGCAAAGATATAATTTAGTTCGGATATAAACAGAACTTTCTGGGTTTTATTTTTTACTACCTATACTAACATCCATACTGGATTATTATCAAGAGAAATGTTTAATAAGTAACTGTAGTCTATGTTGCCAGAAAACTGTTGCGAATAACAAACACGAATCTTTGTACCCACTTAGCATTTCATCCTTCAATATACGCGCTTAAAATAAATACTTCTCGATAAGCGACATTGGATTGGCGGTATATTTTGCTGCCTATTTCGTAGCGCTATAGGTGCGAAATGGGTTAGCGCCTTCGATGCAATCAAATGATGATGATTTTAAGAATTTTCCGGACAACAATTTTTTGCAATATAAACCCAAGCTTTTTGTCCCGAAGAAAACGTTTCCAATACTCTTTGATAGTCGCTTACTTCATATTTGTCTGTTTCTTGAAGCTCTTTGTCTGTTATTTCAAAAATAATGCCTTCAATACTGTCCTTTGGATTCCCTGTTTTTAGTGCAATTGGATGATCTTTTTTACCGCTTTTCATGATTACATCTTCGTCGGTAATTTTTAATTTGCCAAGTTTATAATTCAATAAGCTGTCTTTTTTACCCTTTAATAAACGCCCATAATTTTCAAGTTGGACTTTTTCCAACTGCAAAGTTCCGTATGAAAAAAGAAAATGCGTGTTCGCTATCATTCTTTGCTTTTTACTTATGAATAAGGCTCTTGGCTCGTCTGTGTTGTAGTGTATTAACTTTGCGTTTCGATAAGGAATCGTTGAGAAGCCAAAGCTACTGCTCTTGTCCGTCAGCCTGCTTTATTTAGCTACATTGATTTTTACGGGGTTTTGTCGACAGTCAAATACATCAGCTATTTTTATAAAACCATTTTCCATATCCACAGAATAAATCAGTTTATAGTTTTTGTAAACTAAATATCGATAATGAATTTCTCTTTGTTTTAGTAACTCTTCTTCTTGCCCAATTAATGGTTTTTGAATCAACTTTTCTGGCTCGTTAATAATTCCTTTCAGAAGTTTTTTAGCAATTCTTGGGCTCGCATTCTTTTCGTAGTACTCGTAAATTTTGTCTAATTGAGTTTCAGCAAATTCAGACCAAATAATTTTCAATATCATTATTTGTATTTGGCTAAAAGTTCAGAACTACTTTTAAATCTATTGCTTTGGAAATGGGATTCCGATTTATCAATTCTTTTATTCAGTTCATCTTGAGTCATAGGTTCAAATATTCGCTCGTCCGAAGCCTTTCTTTCTTTTCTCAAAATTTTTTCAAGGCGAGAAACCGCTTCTTCACTTTGAAGTTTTAAAAATTCCTGAACAAATTCTATTTTTCGCGCTTCTAAATTCATTTTAACTGGCTTTTCATCAAAGATACAAAATTATTTATTTTTCTATAATGGCTTGTTGTTATTAGTTCAGATATAGTTCTTTAAAATATTCTATGTGTTTACCCGGAATTATCATTTTCCAAATATCTTTTTTTTGAATTACATTCTTATCATATAGTCTTTTTCCATCTACATAAGTTCTGAAAATTAATAGATAGAAAAAAAATAGTCCAACAATATATGTCGAATTTATTGCGCCGGTTTTGTTCAGCCAAATGATAATCGCAATTGGCGTCAAAATTGTCAGGTAATAAATAAAGATGTTTTTCATATTCTGATTTTTATATTTTTTCAATTTCCGATTTTATAGTTGGTAAATTACTTATAAGTCAAATTTTTAATGTTCTGCCTCAATGAATGCCCTGGTTCTGACGCTGTCTGGTTGCGGCCTATGAAACACCATTTTTTCTGTTTTGTTTTTACATCATAAAGATATATAATATTTTGGCTATTCAACAGAATAACAATTACATATGCGCCTGTGTTACCCTATGGCATTTATTTTAAATTTAAATAATTATCTGCTGTCATTACCGGGATTTTTGCTAATTTAAAATCCTTTAAATTTCGAGTAATTATTATTCCTAGATTATTTTCTATTGCTGTGTAATATTGAATTGCATCCTCGAAATCTCTAAAATCTGAATTTAATGATAAATCAATAATTTTATCATCCATGGGTAGAACTTTTACCAGTAATTTAAATTTACGCAGTATTTCTTTTGCTTTTGTGTGGTTTAATTCCTTCGCGAGCATATAAAATGTATTCGCAAATGTTAAGGAAGAAATTGCCAGTTTAATTTCTTTTTTGTCAGCAAGAGTAAATAATTCACTTGCTGGAATATAGAAATTTTGTCTTTTTGTAAGTAGATCAATAATTATATTCGTATCAACTAATATTCTATCCATTATTGATATTTCTTAGATAAATAATCTGTATAGTCTTTTTTTTCATCTTCATTTTGATTCCCAATAACACCAATTAAGCTTTGTACTAATGGAGAAATTTCAATTTCTTTATTTTGCTTATTCGTTATTGCTTGAAGGTAATTCTCTATCATCTTAGAAAGGCTAATGTTTTTTTCCTTTGCATATGCTTTAGCGTTTTCGATGATTAGTTTATCTAGTTTGAGTGTTAATTTTGTATCCATATTACAAACTTATTTATTATACGTGCAAATATACAGGAACAATACGGATATGTCAAGTTTTTTTGTTTGGTGGTCGCTCGTTTATGTGTATAGAATACATAAAGTATATATCCGCACTTGGCAGAATATGTTTTCGTTTATTTATTAAGCTCAAATTAGGATAGTCACGATTTATTCTATTTGATTATCTCCGAAAGCAGTCATCTAACGCTTGTAAATCAAATGTATAAAAAAGAAATGAAAGACAAGGGTTTAAAAGATAGTAAACACTTTATGAAAAAAGAGATTGAGCGGGGATTTGCTTAGTGATACGAGGACTTGGAGTTATCGTATCACTTGCTTATGCAAAACAAAAAAGCCTGTATCGTTTTGCAACGTACAGGCTTTTTTCGTCTAAATTCTACTTGGTTTATTTCTTCTTGATCAAAAAGGCTTCAATACCTTTTACAGCACGGAAACCATCGGCAATAGCACTAATAGCATCGGCGGTGCGATTTACAGCATCACCACCGGCAAAAACTTTGGCATCGGAAGTTTGTTGTAGCTTATTGGTTACGATTCTGCCTCTATTCAATTCAATCTTATCCACATATTCTTCCGAAATAAAAGAATAATCGGCTTCCTGACCAATGGCTCCAATAATGGTATCCACTTCGATAATTTTATTGCTGCCTTCGATAGGCACCGGACGAGGACGTGCGCCTTCTTCGGCCACCATTTCTGCCTCGATATATTCTATCGCTTTCACTTTCTTGCCACTCTCATCGGCAATAATACGAACCGGAATGGCTTGTGGATGGATATGGATTCCTTCGTCTTCTGCTCCTTCTATTTCTTCCCAATCGGCCGGCATATCTTCTACTCGGCGTCGATAAAGAATAGTTACCTCAGCGCCGTAACGGGCAGATACACGCGCGCCATCAATGGCTACGTTTCCACCACCAATAACAACCACTTTTTTACCCACATCAAAAGTTTCCTCGTTGTTGATCATACGAAGATATTCAACGGCAGGAATCGAGTTTTCGAGATCTTCACCTTCAACACCTAATTTCCAAGGTTTTTCGAAACCAATGCCAATAAATACGGCATCGTGTTTTTTGTAAATATCATCGAAGCTAATATCAGTGCCCACTCGCGTATTGAATTTGATTTTAACGCCAATTTTTTGAAGGTAAGAAATTTGTTTTTCCAAACTATCCATAGGCAAACGGTATTTTGGAATTCCATACATGGTCATCCCGCCGGCATGTTGTTTAGCTTCAAAAACGGTGACATCAAAACCACGCAAAGCGAGATAATAAGCAGCAGTTAATCCGGAAGGACCAGCACCAATAATACCCACTTTATAACCATTGGCTTCCTGGATTTCAGGATTTACAATTTCTTTAATCAAATCGGCTGTTTGAGCGCGTTCGGTAGCGTAACGTTTTAACCAACGAATAGCTACGGCTTCGCCCCTAACGGCAATAGCACAAACATCTTCGCAGGCACGTGTACAAACCTTTCCACACATTTCGGGAAGTGGATTGTTATCGTAAATGATTTTCAAAGCATCATCGTCGTTGCTTTTAGCAATGGCATTGATATACTCCGGAATATGCATATGCTCAGGGCAAACTTCGGTACAAAGACCGCAGGAAATACAACGACTAGCTTCGGCACGTGCTTCTTCTTCGTTATAGCCCAAAACAACTTCGGCAAAAGATTTAACACGCTCTTCACCATCGAGTTCGCGCATAGGAACACGATTGAAAACCATTAAGCTGTTTTCTTTGCTACTCGTAAATGAAAGTTGATCTTTTCCGTAAGGATTATCTACGCCGGGAGTCCATAAAAACGAATTGGCATCGGGCGAAACATAATTGTATTCTTTGGTAAGATTGAGTGATCCGGTTGGACAAACATCTACACAAAGGGCGCACCAGCAACAACGACCATAATCAACTCTTGGACGTAAACCCGAGTTTCCTTTATCTTGTTTGATATTGAATTCAGCCGCCAGCTCCACCATATCGATAGCCGAATTCATACAAATGGTTGAACAGTTTCCGCAACCGATACAAGCATCCAAATCGTTATAGTGAAAACCCCGATAACGATCAGAAGTATCTTTTCCCAAAACATCCAAGCGCTTGGTATGTGGATTTTTACCAAATTGGGATAAACCCGTTAGCGGTCTGACTATTCCTTTTAAATCGAAAAAACTCATTTTTCTATTTTTTATTTTTGATGGCTTGACGAATCAAGCGCAAAGTCTTTTTATCTTTCAATTTCGGGCGGACAAACGCCGAGGCTGTTCATAATAAACGACACGTCAGCTAAATTTTGACCCACTAAAACATCTTCTAACAAACTAACACCGTGCACATAAGCAGGGCCTTTAGCGTGAACTCTTCGTGGTTTATCGCTACCATCGCTTACCACGTGAAAACCAAATTCACCACGAACACTTTCTACTTTTCCATAGGCAGAACCGGCAGGAATGGTCCATTTCATTGGGTTGGGCATCTTATTCAAATAATCGCCGGAAGGCAAATTTTGAATAAGTTGACGGATCATGGATATCGTTTGACGAATCTCAAACTGACGCACTTTGGCACGAGCCCAAACATCGCCGCCTTCGAAAATTCCCATTTCGAAATCGAGCTTGTCGTAAGCATCGTAAGGATTGTCTTTACGCACATCGTGACCGATACCACAGCCTCTTAAAGGAGCACCTACAACGCCCCATTCCAAGGCTTTTTCTTTGTTGATAATACCTACGCCTTGCGCTCTTTTTTGGAAGATGGCGCTATCGAACATCATACGATCGTAATCGTCGATGCGTTTTTCGATATAATCCATGGTGCGAAGCACTTTATCTTCAAATCCTTCGGGAATATCTCTGCGAACGCCGCCCGGCCAGATATACATATGATAAATCCGTCCTCCGGTTAACTCTTCAAATAAATCGAGTACATAGTTCCTATCTCCTACCGACCATTGTCCAACGGTATATAACCCCGCTGAACCGGACTGACCGGCATACCAAAGCATAAAACTTTGTAAACGTGCCAGTTCCAAAACCAAAGAACGTAAATATTTTCCGCGTTCAGGGACTTCGCGACCTTCAATTTGTTCTACGGCCAAAGCAAAAGCGGCTTCCGGCGGATCGGGTTCAGGCACGCAAAAGCGACATAATATAGTAGTCGATTGCATCCAGTTTCTACGCTCAATCAATTTCTCAAATCCACGATGCAAATAGCCCACATGCGTTGCAGCTTTCACAATTGTATCGCCTTCGAGTTGAAGTTTCACCATCATATTTCCGGTAATTCCCGGATGCTGAGGGCCAAGATATAATGTTGTTGACTTTTCTCTCATCTTATTCTCTTGAGTATTTTTTTGCAAAATCAGGAATTTCTTCACCGCTTCGGTTCGCAATTCGTTCTCTTACATCTTGTTTATCTTCTCTACCTTCTCTTTCGAAAAAAGTATCATTTACATAGTCAAGGGTATCAAAATCGCGGCGCATAGGTGGCGCTTCTTCCCAATCTTCCAGAATAAATTCTTTTTCACCGACAAAACCCGGAAATTCTACGCCAAACATTTCGCGGATTTCGCGCTGATACGTATTGATTTGTCGCCAAATCATATCTGTATTTTCCATGATCGGATTTTCCCTTTCGAGGCGCGTTTTAACAAAAAGATTGACTTTGGTTTTTGGCGACCAAATGATATAAACCAACTCGAACTCTTCGCTTTCCAGCCAATCGACACAACTCAAATGTGTAAAACCGGTATAGCCAAGTTGTTCTTTTGCATAAAGCAATACAGAAGAAACTTGGTCTTTTGTTGCATAGGCAAATACCGTGTCTTTTCGAACCACCTCTGTTATCAAGTGCTCAAAAGCCGTTTTCAACTGCTGAGCCAATACTTCTTCTTTCGTATAGTTTGTTTCCATAATATCCAATTTTACCAATTGTATTCAACCAAAGGCCAGTTTTTTAGCACTTTCTTTTGGTTTTCGCGATACCATTCCAGGTTTTCTTTGTATTTGGTTGCTCCATTGGCTTTGCCTGCCTGGATAAGCGCTTTCAGTTCTTCAAATCCGGAGATTACAGATTCAGGGCGAGGCATACATCCATTGATATAAACATCAACCGGAATATATTTATCGAGTAATTTAATGGTATTGTAAGAATCCCAATACATTCCGCCGTTGATGGTGCATGAACCAAAACCAATGACATATTTTGGGTCTTGCATTTGCTCATAAACACGAATAACACGTTTCAATGTTTTGGTTGAAAGATAGCCCGTTATGAGCAATAAATCGGCTTGACGAGGCGTTGCAGCACCACGAATACCAAGACGTTCAGCATCGTAGCGTGAAGTTAAAGTTGCTGGCAATTCAATCGCGCCACAACCTGTGCCATAAGCCAACATAAACAAAGAATTCTTTCGTGTGAAATTCTTGATATAATCAACGATTGTTTGTGCGTTTTTGTCGTTATACATCGAATAAATAGTTTAATCGTTTAATAAAAAGCTGCCCATAAAAGGCCGATAATGCCAAAAAATAAAGGCCATTTCCAAAAATAAGTAATGGCTTGTTCTGTTCTATAACGCGGACTAATTACGCCGTAAAGAACAGGAATCATATATAAGCCGAAGGTTTTAACAACCAATTCGATTAGGTTTGAAGCGCCACCCATAAAGATATCGACAAACAAAGTGAGCTTTACAAAAGCAAAGATAGATCCGCTTGTCATCATCATTCCGAGGTATTTTCCACCAAATTCGGAAACCGGTCCGGAGGCCACTTCTGCAGGTGCATGAACAATATCGAAAGGTGCGTAATGAAACATTCCTAACATAGCCATTATTGCAGCGATAAAAGCAAAAGGATTCGTAAACATCAACCAGGTTCCTTCTAGCATTTGAATTTCCATCATTCCGGTTATGGAAGTCGTATGAAACTGAGTCATTAAAGCCACAATAGACATCACAAAAGGAATTTCGTAGCCCACCATTTGACTCAATCCACGCGTTACTCCGATGGCTGAGTTAGGGTTTCCGGTTTGTCCTGCACCAAGTGCCATTCCCAGCGATCCAAAAACCATCATATACACAAGGAAAACCAAATCGCCACTAAAAGCAAAATTAGAAAACCATGCTCCGCCAGTTAAGACGGGGACAAATAAAAGCGATGTGATAGAAGCTGTAATAGCAAAAACAGGTCCCATATGTTGCATAGCGCCATGATGTATACTCGTTTCTTTGGAATAGAGTTTTACTACGTCGATGAAGTTCTGATATACAGGAGGACCAACACGGTTTTGAATTCGGGCAATGATTTTCCGCCTAGTACCACCATATAACATACCAACTACGAAAGCCAATAAAATAGTGGCTAAAGCTCCGAGTATTTGTATTAAAATTATATTCATTTTACAGCATCTTTTTTTCTTTAACTTTTAATTTTTTTCTGATTCCTTTTAGAATCCAAAATATTTAGTGCCGGCAATGAGTAAGAGCGCTAAAAACGCCATCACATAAATGGCATAAAACTGACCATTTCCGTTGTAAAAGCGACGTACAAAATCGAAAAAGGCTTCTAATCCATTGGCGAAATCGGTATAATAATCGTCAATTTTCCGTTTTAATAAAGGCCAAATGGCTCTTTCAAAAGGTTTGTAAAAGTCGATCTGAAAAGTCATATTGTCTTCAGGTTGAATGATCTCGCCCGAAGCACTAATATCTTTTGTCGTGACATAACGTTGGTTTTTGTATCCTTTATAAGTAATAAATGCCAAAGCCACCAAAAAGACACTCATTACCGAAATCATCACATCTTGAAGCACCACCATATCGCCCCAACTGTTAAATAAAATCGACATTTGCCACCATGCTTCGTTGTTTAAGGTGTTTTCGAAACCTAAAACAGTCATGGCCTCTTGTATCGGCTTTAGAATAAATCCGGGGAAAGTACCGGCGAATACGGAAATTCCCGATAAAATCAACATAGGAATTAACATAACCGCAGGCGCTTCTTTTACGTGCGCGATTTCGGGCTCTTCCTGACCCAGGAATAAGCCAAATAAAATGCGGTAAGAATACAAGAATGCCGCCGTACTCGATAAGAAAACCATAATCACTAAATAATAATGATCGGAAGTTATTAAGGATTCGTAAAGCATCCATTTACCGACAAAACCACCTAAAGGAGGAATTCCGGCTAAGGTGATAATTGAAATTAAAGTGGCGAAAAAAGTCCAAGGCATATGACGGATAAGACCGCTAATTTTGGTCATATCTGTTGTTCCAACCTGACGTTCGACAGCTCCAACGGCCATAAATAAGGTTCCTTTAAATACGGCGTGTAAAACGGCCAAGAACAATCCGGCCATTACACCCAGATAAGTTCCGGAAGCCAAACCCACGATGATATATCCTAATTGAGCAATAGAAGAATAGGCCAATAATTTTTTTGCATCGTTTTGAATCACTGCATAAAAAGTGGCTAAAACCGATGTGATGGCAGCAAGCCAAGCAATGACTTCATTTACCAACCAATTTTGTCCGCTCACTAAATTAAAAAGTACCAAGGCAAAACCAAAAACACCCATCTTCGAAAGTGCTCCGGAAAACAAAGCGGTATAAGACATGGGAGAACCGGCATAGGCTTCAGGCGCCCAAACATGCACAGGCATAATGGCTGTTTTAACACCAAAACCAACCATTAACAAGAGCGCAATAGCCAATTGATAACCATAGTTGATGGCGTAAATGCTGCTAAAAATATCTTCCAATAAAAAGCTGCCTATAAAACTATAGATAATGACAATGGCCATCAACATAGAATAAGCGCCAATGGCACTAAAGATCATATATTTTAAACCTCTTCGATCGACCTCTTGACCCGAATAAATAACGATAAGGTAAGACGACCAAGTCATAATTTCCCAGAAGAAGAAAAGCGAGATTAAATCGCGGCTCATCAGAATCCCAATCATCGCGCCTATACTCAAAAGGAAATTCATATAGAAATAGCCCAATCTGTCTTTGCCTTGCATATAAGCTGTTGAATAAAGCAGCGCTAAGAAACCCAAAACAACGACTATAATTCCAAATAAATAGCTAGCTGAGGTAAAGCCCCATTGCAAATGG
>JBFHQD010000057.1:0-15397 GCA_041592395.1 Bacteroidales bacterium
GAATTATACAATTACGAACTCAAAGGACGCTTATTGAAAGATTGGAAAGCAGAAAATACACGAAAAGAAATAGGCAAACCACTAAGTTTTTTAATTACGAACAACAAAGAATACCTTGTTTTTGAAGCCAATAACGGAAATATTATAATGACCGACCGACGCGGTAAAATAAGAATGGAAATTCGCACTTCTTTTGTAAACGCTTTGGGTTATGACGTTTATGTAAATCACACGAATCGAAACAAAGGCGTTTTGCTGACAACGGATAGCGAAGGCAATTTAACTTACATTCCGGAAACCGGAGCAGTAAATAAAACTTCCTTTGGCAAGATGTCGGAAAATCACTTTTTCCTCTACGAAGATTTTAACGGAAACAACGAGAAGGACTTTATCTATTTGGATGCTAATAAATTACGTGTTTTCGATAAATTTAAAAACAGTTTGCTTTCTTATGATTTTAAGAATCCCATTAGCCTAAAACCTCAAGTTTTTAAGGTCAATAACAAGCTGATTATCGGCGTAGTTGATCAAACAGAAAAGCAGCTTTATCTGCTCGATAAAAACGGTCTTATTCAGGATGAGAAACGGTATGGGAATACTGCCTTTATTGTTGAAAAACTGAGTAAAAACGCGGCTCCTTCCCTACTTATCGGTTTGGATAATTCGATTTATAACTATCCTTTAGACTGATTTTTCCGACTGTAATATTTGCAATACGATTTCAAACCACAGGCTTCACATTTAGGCGTTCTGGCCAAACAAATATAACGTCCGTGCAAAATTAACCAGTGATGTGCAATCGCTATTTTATCCTCAGGAATATAGCGGATCAATTGCTTTTCCGTTTCTAAAGGTGTTTTAGCAGCATAGCTCAATCCCAATCGTGCCGACACGCGAAAAACGTGTGTATCAACCGCCATAGCCGGTTTATTAAAAACAACAGAGGCAATTACATTGGCTGTTTTTCTTCCTACTCCGGGCATTTTTTGTAATTCATCAATATCCGAAGGAACTATGCCTTTAAAATGATGGTGCAACATTTTTGCCATTCCAACCAAATGTTTTGCTTTGTTGTTTGGATAAGAACAGCTTCGGATAATAGTAAAAACATCCTCCACATGGGCTTCTGATAAACTGATTTCATCAGGATATTGAGCAAATAATGCAGGTGTAATTTGATTGACACGTTTATCCGTACATTGAGCAGATAAGATGACAGCAACAAGCAATTCAAAAGGATTACCGTAATGAAGTTCCGTTTCGGCAATGGGTCTGTTTTCTTCAAACCATCGAATCACGGCATCAAAACGTTCCTTTTTTTTCATTCCGTAAAATTAGTCTAGGTTAGCGGCTAATAAATCGACAATGTGAATGCATTTGATAGGAAGTTTATGCTTTTCGATATAACCATTGATATTCATTAAACAACTTGAATCGGTCGAAACCAAGTAATCAGCACCTGTGGCCAAAGCTCTTTCTACTTTTTGCTGTGCCATAGCGCTTGAAATGCCTTCGAATTTTACAGAAAAAGTACCGCCAAAACCGCAACAACTATCCGGCTCTTCCATTTCGATAAGTTCCAAACCTTTTACTTTGTTTAACAACATGCGCGGCTCGTTTTTCAGTCCATATTCACGTTTAGAAGCACAAGATTCATGATAAGTCACCTTATAATTAAATTCAGCGCCCACATCGGTTTTCTTTAGTACATTAACAATAAAATCTGTGATTTCGTAAATCGATTTCTGCAAATGCTTGGACTCATTATGCAAAGCTGAATTATGAAAAAGTTTGGGATACTGCTTTTTAACCATTCCGGTGCAAGAGGCAGAAGGACTAACAACATAGTTTTTTCCCTGAAAATCTTTAATAAATTTTTCGCCCAATTCTTTGGCTTCATCCCAAAAACCACTGTTAAAGGCCATCTGACCACAACAGGTTTGATCTGGATTGTAATTTACATCCTGACCTAGTTTTTCAAGGAGTTTGATCATGTTTTTTCCTGTTTCAGGATAAAACTGATCAATAAAACATGGGATAAAAGCTTCTACGTTCATTTATTTCACACAATTCATGCAAAAATAGCGAAAGGCTTGCAATATCCAACATTTGTGATCTCTAAATATTATTTTTATGTATATTGCAGAAAAAATCAAGGTCATGAAACAAAATAAAAAATCGAAATCCGGGTTTTTAAAATACTTCTTATTTTTTATAGCTGCTTTAATTATCCTCTATCTTGCCGGTCCAACCGTTGAGAAACCGCAGAGTGATGCTTATGTTGCCCCCACAGAACATACACTTTCGTTAGAGCAACTTGAAAAACAAATTAACGATGCAGAAAGCCAAGTGGACTATTTAAAGCCGGACAATGAATCACGCATATTATGGGCAAATCCCGACAGTATTTATAAAACGGAATATGTTTTACTCTATTTGCATGGCTTTTCGGCCAGTCCTAAAGAAGGCTATCCAATTAATTATGATTTCGGAAAACATTATGGAATGAATACCTATATCCCACGGCTCTATGGCCATGGTTTAGATTCTCCGGATAATCTAGTGGATATGACCCCCGATAAATTGATTAATTCGGCCAAAGAAGCGTTGGAAATTGCGCGCCAATTGGGAGATAAAGTAATCATTATGAGTACTTCGACAGGCGGAACACTTTCCTTGCTATTAGCAGCAGCCAATCCTGATATTTTTGCTCAAATATTGTATTCGCCCAATATAGAAATTAAAGACAATAGTTCTAAAATTCTTACTTTTCCGTGGGGTTTACAATTGGGGAGACTTATTGCCGGTGAATATTTGATTTACGATGATGAGCCCGAAGTGCAAAAATATTGGCAATCGAAATACCGCATCGAAGGCGTAGTTTATTTGCAAAGTCTTGTGGAAAACACGATGAAAAAAACTACTTTTGAAAAAATAAACCAACCCCTGTTTTTGGGTTATTATTATAAAAACGATTTAGAAAATGACCCTACAGTAAAAGTAAGCGCTATGCTAAAAATGTTTAATGAAATAGAAACTCCAAATGCGCTTAAAAAAGCCCATGCTTTTCCTGAAGTTGGTGTACACCCCCTAGCATCGGGTATTAAATCAAAAAATATAGAGGCCGTTCGGGCAGAAACCTATAAATTTGCAGAAGAAATATTAAAATTAAACCCTATCAAAGACTAAAAAATATATGAGCATACATATTGGAGCTGAAAAAGGAGCTATTGCTGAAACGGTTCTTCTTCCCGGGGATCCATTACGCGCAAAATTCATTGCAGAAACTTTCCTGAAAGATGTAGTATTGTATAACGAAGTAAGAGGCATGTATGGTTATACAGGCTATTATAAAGGAAAACGCGTATCCGTGCAAGGAACGGGTATGGGTGTTCCATCGATCTCTATTTACGTTAATGAATTGATTCAGGATTACGATGTTAAAAAATTAATGCGTGTCGGTACTTGCGGAGCAATTCAAGATGATATCGAATTAAAAGATGTTATCCTTGGTATGGCTGCTTCGACCGATTCGAGCTTGAATAAAATACGCTTTGATGGGATGGACTATGCGCCTATTGCTGATTTTAAGTTGCTGCAAGAAGCTTATCAATACGCATTAAAAACAAATAAAAAAGTGAAAGTGGGTAATATTCTTACTTCCGACGTTTTTTATAATGACGACTACAATTTAGATCCGTTTAAAAAATGGAGAGACTTTGGTATATTGGCCGTTGAAATGGAAAGTGCGGCACTCTATACTTTGGCTACAAAATTTAAGCGTCAAGCGTTGACTATCTTAACGGTGAGTGATCATATCTTAAAAAATGAATTTTGTAGCGCCGAAGAACGTCAAACTGCATTTATCGATATGATGGAAATCGCACTTGAAATTGCATAATACTTAAACACAATCATTTATAAACAACCCTTATGAGTAAAATAGTTTTAATAAGCGGTGCTACCGCCGGCATTGGCGAAGCTTTAGCATGGAAATTTGCCGAAAACAAATGCAACCTTATTCTTACAGGTCGCCGAAAAGAACGTCTGGAAAAAATAAAAACCGATTTAACCACTAAATTTGGTATCAATGTGCTTACCCTTCAGTTTGATATCCGTGTATTGAGCGAAGTTGAAAAAGCAGTAAAAAGTATTCCCGAAAATTGGCAAAATATCGATGTTTTAATAAACAACGCAGGACTTGCCGTTGGCGTTACACCTATTCAAGAAGGCGTTTACGATGATTGGGAACGTATGATCGACACCAATGTAAAAGGATTGCTCTATCTTTCCAGAAACATTATCCCCTTGATGAAAAATCGCAAAAAAGGGCATATCATCAATATAGGTTCTATTGCAGGCAAGCAAGTTTATCCAAATGGAAATGTGTATTGCGGAACAAAAGCCGCCGTTCAATCCATTACGGAAGGCATGCGCATTGATTTAGTGAATTATGGAATTAAAGTAACCCAAATTGCTCCCGGAGCAGTAGAAACAGAATTCTCGCTTGTTCGTTTTAAAGGAGATCAAGAGGCCGCTAAAAATGTGTATAACGGTTATAAACCGCTTACGGCAAAAGACATTGCGGAAACGACGTATTATACAACTACATTGCCTGATCATGTGAATATAAACGATATTCTAATTACGCCTACAGCACAGGCAAATGCCTACGTTTATCATAAAGCATAATTTTTTTTGATTCGAAACGATTCCATTTTGTTGCTTGCTATGTAAAATATTTTTCATTACTTTAGCTTTTTATCAATAAACGATTCTATCTTTATAAAAAGATCCAAAAAAATTTAATATGGGAACTTCAATTAAACACCAAGACTGGTCGAATAAAACTGTTCTGATTGCTGAAGATGTGAATGACAATTTTCTTTTCTTAAAAACTTATTTACGAAAGACCAAGATTAATGTTTTATGGGCCAAAGATGGTCAAGAGGCCATTAATATGTGTAAAAATGATGAGTCGATTGATATTGTTTTGATGGATATCCGTATGCCTTTTGTCGACGGATACGAAGCCACTATGGAAATAAAAAAGTTAAGGCCTAACTTGCCTGTCATTGCACAAACAGCCTACGCTTTAAATTCGGATTATCAGAAAGTTTATGACTCGGGTTGCGACGACTATATTACAAAGCCAATATTGGGAGCCAGTCTTTTAGAAAAAATGGCCGTTTTCATTTAAACGAGCTATTCGTCGTGTAGTATTTTGTAGATTAACTCGCGTAGCAATTCGCCCTGCGATGCATTTACATTACCCAAGCCTTTCGCTTTTAAATCGTATGATTTAATTTCTTCAATAATCGAAGCCAACTTCATCACCCGATATTTACTAAGCACTTGCTGATATTTACTTAGTTGACTGGGTTTTACGCTCAGTCTAGAAGCTATGGTTCTACTGTCTAAACCTTTTAACTGAGAAAGCACCATCGCTCTAAAAAAGAAATTGTAAAGTACCGGCAAAACCATAAAGATCGAATTCTCCTTTGGATTGGCTGCAAAATAATTTATAATCTTATTGGCTTTAAGAATATCGCGATCTTTTAGTGCGTCTTGCAATTCAAATACATTGTAATCTTTGCTTATCCCTACATTTTGCTCGATAAGCACATCCGTTATTTTAGAGCCCGGATGTATATTCAGCGCCATTTTTTTCAGTTCGTTATCAATTTTCCCCAAATCAGCTCCTAAATACTGGGCCAGCAATTCGCTTTCTCTATTCCCTATCGAAAAGCCCATAGATTGAATTCTTTTTTCTATCCAGGTAGACACTTGATTTTCCCACAGTTTTTGAGCATCGAAAACGATACCTTTTTCTTTTATTGATTTATAAAGCTTGGTTCGCTTATCCATCGACTTATGCTTGTAAGCAATAACTAAAATGGTCGAATTTAATGGATTTGAAATGTATTCAACTAATTTTTCACTTTCTTTAAGATGCTGTGCTTCGCGCACAATAATCACTTGATAATTAGACATCATCGGAAAGCGTTTGGCCATGCTTATCAGATCATAAACATTGGTATCCAATCCGTAAACTACCGTTTGATTGAATTCTTTTTCGCTTGCAGTTAAGATGTTTTCATCGATGAAATTTGTTAATTCATCAATAAAAAAAGATTCTACACCACTGAATAAATAAACAGGATAATAAATTTTATTTTTTAGATCTTTAAGAATCTCATCAAACTTTTGCTCGGGCATAAATTTAATCGTTATTAAAACGTAAATGCTTAACTGACAAACCCTTATTCTTAAGTTCTAAAAGCGCATCAATACCAATATCCAAATGGGTACCCACAAAATTCTCAGTAACCAATTTATCGCTTTTAGAAGTCTTTATCCCTTCTGCAATCATCGGTTGATCGGTAACCAATAAAAGCGCCCCCGTAGGGATACCGTTGTGAAAACCCACTGTAAAAATGGTTGCTGTTTCCATTTCGATAGCCATAGCGCGTGTTTCGCGAAGGTATTTTTTAAATACTTCGTCATGTTCCCAAACTCGTCGGTTCGTCGTGTAAACCGTTCCTGTCCAGTAGTCCATCCCCCGCGAACGAATAATACTAGATAAAGCCCGCTGCAAACTAAATGCAGGAAGCGCCGGAATCTCCGGTGGAAAATAATCGTCGCTGGTTCCATCGCCTCGAATAGCGGCAATAGGCAATATAAAATCACCCAGTTTGTTTTTTCTTTTTAAGCCCCCGCATTTGCCTAAAAACAAGCAAGCTTTTGGCGAAATAGCACTCAATAAATCCACAATAGTAGCGGCATTTGGACTGCCCATACTAAAATTGATAATTGTAATATCATTAGCTGTAGCTGAAGGCATTGGCACATTTCTGCCCGTATATTTTGCCTTGTATTTTTCTACAAAAAGTTCTACATAATTCTGAAAATTTGTAAGCAATATATATTCGCCAAATTCGTTAAGATTCAGACCTGTATATCGGGTTAACCAATTTCTAACAATTTCATCTTTCGTTTTCATTCAGTAAAATTTCATACAAATATACAGCTTTTCAGCATTTTCTTTACTTTTACCAAGCTATAAATCAGTATGAAAAAACTTAATTTACCATCCTTTCAGGCAAATATCAGACAGCAAGAGGCTAAAACAGAAATTTTCGATGTTTTTCGTAAAAAATTTGTTGTCTTAAGCCCCGAAGAATGGGTGAGACAACATTTTGCTTTATTTATGGTTAACGAAAAACAATTTCCTCGCGGATTATTGGCCTTGGAATATTCGATTACCATAGAATCGCGAAAAAAAAGAGTCGATATATTGGCTTTTTCGCCCGAAGGGAAACCGCTTCTGGCTGTGGAGTGCAAGTCGCCGAGCGTATCCATCAACCAAAAAGTATTCGACCAAATCGCACGATACAATATGGCTTTTAAAGTCGATTATTTAATTGTTACAAACGGACTTCAACATTATGCTTGTAAGCTGAATTACAAGTCTTTAACCTATCATTTTATAGAAGAAATCCCGAATTTTGCCGATTTAATTTCATAAAATAAAAGGCATTTTCAAAAAAACTAAATACAGTCTTAAAATAATTGTGTATTTTAGACTAAAATTACCGCTATGCCAGCTAAAATTAAAACACTTCTTTTGGATGATGATCAACAAGTATTGATCTTGCTTGAAAATTTATTGGAAAAACAATTTCCTGCCATTCAAATACTTGGAAAAGCAAAAACCGTAAAAGAAGGCATTAAATTAATCGATGAATTAAAACCGGATTTAATTTTTCTTGATATCGAATTCCCTGATGGTGATGGATTTACAATTTTAGATTCAGTATCTCACACCAATTTTGAAACAATCTTTATAAGCTCTCATGATCAATTTGCCATGAAAGCTTTCGAGTATTCAGCATTGCATTACCTGAAGAAGCCCATTATTCCGGCTGAAGTAAACGATGCGCTTTCTCGTTTAGACCTAGAAAATGAAAATGAGTTCTCCACTCAAATTAAAAAAATAAAAGATGGTTTAATTGATCGAGAACCAAAATTGATTATTCCAACTACCGAAGGTCTAGACATCATAAAAATAAAAGACATCAAACGCTGTGAGGCTAGCGACGTTTATACGATTTTTCATATGGTAAACGGGAAAAAGTATATGGCTTCCAAATCTTTGAACAACTATGAAAAATTACTCGACGATATTCATTTTTTCCGTATTCACAGCAAACACCTTATCAATATGCAATATTTAGTGCAATACAAAAAGGGAAAAGGCGGCTATGTGGTATTGGAACAAGGCAATGAACTTGAAGTTTCTGTTCGTAAAAAAATGGATTTTATGAATCGCTTAAAAGATTATGCACGTTCTTTAAAATAAATGAGTTAATCGATAGATTTGGGCAACATTAATTTTTTTTTTAATATATTTGAACAGAAATAAGGCTATTTTGAGCACGCATTAAAAAGCAAAAGAATGAAAAAGATATTAGTTATTGAAGACACACAAAATGTAAGAGAAAACATTTGTGAAATATTAGAATCAGAAAACTACGAAGTATACGCTGCAGAAAATGGCGAATCCGGACTAGAGATGTCGAAAAACGTGCAGCCGGATTTGGTTTTATGCGATATTATGATGCCCGGAATGGATGGTTATGGCGTTTTGGCTGAAATGAGAAAAGAAGTGGTTACTTCTACAGTTCCTTTTATCTTTTTAACAGCGAAAAATACGAGAGAAAATCAGCGATTGGGTATGGAATTGGGTGCCGACGATTATATTTCAAAACCCTTTACTGTTGAAGAATTGCTGAATTCTGTTTCTACGCGCTTGAAACGTGCCGAAGAATTTAAAGAAGAGAGCGAGAAGAAACTCAATGATTTGGCTAAGAATTTAGGTGCTCCAATTACACAAGTAATTGCAGAACCTTTGCGTGCTATTCTTGGATTTTCTAAAATGTTGATGACCGAATACAACAGCATGGAAAAATTTGAGATGGCCGAATTTAACAACCTGATTTACAAAGCGGGGATGGAGTTAAATACGGTGGTTAAAAAATCGTTTACTTTCTATAAATTGCAATCGTTGGCCTACGATTTAGACAGTCTTAATAAACTTCGCGAAGAAAAGACAACCGATATCAAAGGGCTAACCGAAAATACAATCAACGAACTGGCTCTACAGCACAGACGTAAAGATGATTTTATGCTGAATATAGAAAATGCCAATTTGAAAATTCCGCCTAAATACTTCTTGGAAATCGTTAATGAAATTATAGAGAATGCGATTATTTTCTCTACAAAACGATCTGTTATTCGAGTTGTAGGAGGCATTGAGGACAATCAATATGCATTAACCATTCGCGATGAAGGCATGGGAATGACGAGTACACAAATCAGTCAGATTGGTGCTTTTCAGAAGTTTAATCAGGATTTAGGAGAAAATACGGGTGTAGGATTGGGTTTGATTAACACCAAAAATATTCTTCGATTGTTCAACGGTAATATTGTAATTAAATCGACTTTAGGAATAGAAACTACGGTTCGATTAACTTTTCCTTTGGCTTAAGACTTCACAATTACTTCATAAAAAAAGCAGCCGAAAAGCTGCTTTTTTTTATTTTAGAGGAAATCAAAACGCTTATAATCCATATTCTTTGGCTTTAGCACTCGACTTGGCCGGATTCCAAGGATCGTTATACGAAGAATAAAAGAATATTTCTTTGGTATAAGCTAAAGTTCTTACTATTCGCATATAATATCCATTATAAACCATCATCAATGGAATATAGAGCAATAATTTTGCTTCTGTTCTCCATCGGTCAGAGAGCGCCAAAACAATTAAGAACTGGATAAAACTGGCTGTACCATAGATCATAATTTTCAGTGGTATAATAAATCCCAAGTGATCGACATTATTCACAATGATGGTAACCATATAAAAGAACCAGATAATATCTAAAATAACATTAAAGAAGAGGTTCTCAAAAATGGCGAAAAAATTAGAGAAATTAAACGATGCCTGCGGTTTGTAAATATCGACATGCTTACGCATACGAAAACGAATGAGTGATTTACTCCAGCGCAATCGCTGATTTGTTAATCGCTTGAATGTTCCGGGGACGCTGGTTAAACCTACAGCATCCGGTTCGAAAGCAATTGTATAACCTAATTTTCTGATTTTTACTGTTATATCACCATCTAAACCCGGACCGATATCCCATCCGCCAATACGATCGATTACATCTTTCCGAAAAGCACCAAAAGCACCGGAAATAATTTTATAAATTCCCAGATAAGCCGTAACAATACGTCCAACTGAAATAGTTTGCAAATACTCAACCGCTTGCAAGCTTGTTGCTATACTCGCATCTTGATTTCTTACTTTAACATTCCCTCCTACTGCTCCTACTGTAGGATCAATATAAAAAGGCACAATAATTTTTTCGATCGCTTCACTGTCAAACGAAGTATCGGCATCTAAATGCACTACGTATTTTCCCTTTGCATAGCGCAGAGCCAGATTGGCTGCGCTTGCCTTACCACCCCTGACTTCATTTCGAAGAAAAACATCGATCAGGCCATTCTTTAATAAACTTCGACAAATTATAGGCGTATCGTCGTCGGAACCATCGTCCACAATAATAACTTCAATATTGGAATAGGTTTGTTTATTGATAGAATCGACCAATTTGTAGATATGTGCCCCTTCGTTTTTCCCGGGAACCAACAAAGAGATTAAAGGATTTTCGAAATATAATTTCTGACGTGCTTCTTCATAAATCTGTTTTCTTTTTCTACGCGAACGGTAAAAAGCAAAAAGAACCACCATATCCATGATTAAGAAACGCGGAGCTTCGAGCAAAAAGAAATACCAAAAAATATAAAATACTTTTTCAAAACCATTGGAATACCAATACCAAAAAAAATCGTCCCAAAAAGTATAAATCATCAGCTGTCTTGATTAGTTTCTAACAATTCATTTATTAAATCGTTATGACTCTTAACATTATCTATATCACTGGCTTTAATTTTTACGGTAATATTTGCATCTTCAATATTACTATCCAAGAGTTTTTGGACAGACTTCTGTATATTTTTCAGGGTAGATTCTAATCGGAGTTTATCGGTATCGGGCGAAACAATTAAGAAACTATTATTATTGATAAAAGATAAAATATCCGTAGCAAAGGTTGCATTCTTAATAAAGTCAGCAATTTCGTTAATCACATTTTGATATTTAACGCCCAAGTTGCTCGAAACAGCTGCAGGCGTTCTTAAACTTAAAATACCTGCCGAAGACACTTTTCCTGAAGCTTTAATTCGTTCAATTTCGTATTTTAAGAAAATATTAAAAGTGCTAAATCCAACAAATCCCGGTAATTCAGCCTCTCTGGCTTCTTCCGGAGCCAAACCTCCGATAGCGGCTTCTTCGCCGAGAACGGTAAGCTCGTAATTGTTGATTTTCTTTTCGATAAGCGCATCGACCGATTGAACGGTTTTGCAATTAAAACAAACCGCTTGCATAACCGATTCCTGAGAATGATGTCCACAGCTGTTGCAAGTATATACTACAGAAGGCTTATCGTAATCCACGCCAATATGATGCAATAATTTATTGCACTTAGGACAGACCATTTGATTTCCCTGAACAAAATCCGTTTCAGGAGCCACTTTAGCACAAACAAAGTGATGGATTAAATTTTCCATATATAAATCGGAAGATCCACATTTTGAACAAACTTCGCGGTAATTGATAAAAGCCGAATAGCAATTGCTACACAAATGAATCACATCTTCGTAACGAGGTCGAACAAATTCCTTAGCCTCCAGATCGTCGATTATTTTAAACATATCCTCTGTGTTTGCATTTTGATAATGCAAGCTCAAAAGCGGATAGGTATAACCGGTATGCGCTTTGGTAGACGTGATTGCCGTCATTCTTTTTTGCCGTGTATAGTAGTAGCGCAGCACTTTGTTTTGAATACGAACAACCAAATCGTTGGTGTCGGAAGTTTGCAGTTGTTTGATCCTCTGATCGATTACATTAAAACTACCTTCAAAAGTTTCTTCTTGCAAACTTTTTAAAACACCATCGCTTAAAGCCCTTGTAAATTCATCTACATCATCGTTTAATGACAATATGAAAACAGGAACCAGATAAATCGATTCGATACTCGACGAACGAATTAGTTTTAAGAAAGAGAAACAACCATCCTTATCAGCATAATCAAGCACAAGACCATCGCTGATAACCACTTTTTTTACATCCAATTCCCTAAAATCAGAAATAAAATAAATTTCTTTATCGCTTTGCGTTTGAACCCGTTTCCCAAATTGAGTAATTGCCATATTGATTTATATTCTCTAAGCTCTAGGAGCGTATTTGTTACTGAAATTTCGTTTTACTAATCCTGACTTCGTATTGATAATATTTTTTCCATTTAACTTGTTCTTCTTCTGAGGTTGGAACTATTTTCGCAACAACACTTCGTCTATCTCGGTCTTTGGCCTTTTTAAACTCCAAAGGTAATACTTCTGTGTTTAAGTTGTAGGCAAGAATAATTCCTTCACTAATTGTTCCGTCAGGAAAATCTAGCTGTAGCGTTTCACCTTCTTCAAAATAGCCAATATCTTTTTGCTCGACATAAGCATAGATAAACATTTTATCCGTATTCGAAATATACATAACCACGTCTTTCTTATAACTGGTTTCCATTGGAGGAACGCTAATCTTACTTATAATGCCATCAACCGGCGATTCGTAATAAGACCATCGAATTTCGTCGCCGCCACCACCAAGACCGCTTGAGGTTGCCACAGCAGCTTGATCAGCTTGTCGTACATAACCATTTAAAAGCGCTAAATATCTTCGCAAATATTTTATTTCTTCAACCAATTTATTGCGATCGACTTGCAAGGACTTTAATTTTAATTGAAGAGCTTCCAACTCCAGTTTAGGATAAACATCCAAATACACTTCCTTTTTTAGTCGCTCTAAATCGGCCAATATGCGATGAACATTATCGTCGATTTCTTTAATCTCGATGAGTTTTACACTGATTTCTTTTTGTGTTTGAATACGCTCTTTAAGATACCAATCGTAATTATTTGAACCATTGCCCGATGATACCGCTACTGCAACTCCACCGCCGCCATTGCCGCCATCATCGCCGTTCAGGTTCCATCTGTAATAAAACAATTTATCTCCTTTTTTAATCGTATCCCCTTCTTTAAATAAATACCTTTCAACGATAATATCTTCCGGAAAATTAACGGTAAAACGTTCCGTAAATATCTGACCATCAACATTGATAAAAACATTTTTTTGTAACGTATAAAAGAGCAATGACACAAATATGAGTAAGAAGAGAATTAAATAGATCACCCTATCCCAATTTGTCCTTTTGGGCGACTTTTCCTCTTTTACTCCTCGAAGTACCGTTGCTTTCGATTTGAATTGAAATGGTTTCATTTATTATTATTTTTGTTCATAGCTCACTATAAAGGCTCCCGTATTACCCGATTGCGCTTTATATTTACTTAATGCTTGTTTAGCTTCGTTTTCACTTCTATAATTACCAAAAGTATATTTATAATAGCCGTTTATGCTATGCATAACGGTTGATTCATTTACTTTCAGTGTGTTTTTTAGATACTGCTCTGAAATACCCGATTTCGATGCAGCTACTTGAATTTGCCAGCTTTTACCGCTTTGCTGACTAGTTGATCTGGAAGGATTAACAACGGCAGCTTGACTTGTTGCGTTTCCTCTTCTGGCATCTGTTATTTCTACTTTTATCTTTTGCGAATTAACATCGGCAGCCATTCTGTTGCCTTCATTTACCGTGCTTTTAATCGAGTCTAAACTGGCTTGCAATAGCGCTCTGTTTTTCTGATCATCAGAAAAGATTTGATTTCTAAAAGCAGCCATTATTTCCTCATCGGCCATACGGTTTTGTTGTCCCATTTCAAAAGCACGTAAATCGGCATGCATCATGCTCTCGATATTGGAGAAGGCAAAGTTTTTAACTCCAGTTTCTTTATTCAGATTGGCCATGTAATTTTCGAGATGTAAACGATCGGCAAAATCGTTGGCATTCAAAATAATGGTCAATTTATTTTTCGATATAGAAAGTTCCTGAACAAGCCTGTTTTCTAAAGTTTCGCGATTTGGTGTGCCATCCGAAGGAACAAAAACCAAATCGAAAATAGAATAGACTTTGTTTAAGATATTCATAGGTAAATCGTCCGTAATCGTCATGCTTAAACGAATATTGGCCGGCTTTTGACCGATATCAATGCTATTGATCCAATCCGAAAAATTAACTTCTTTTACTTCGCGTGCTAAAAATGGATCTTGATCTAAAGACAAGCGATAATGCAAGCCGTTAACATACTCGCTGTTGATTTTAGCAATTTCTTGCATATCGCGATTGATATCAGGATAAACTTGTCCGTCGGGAATCTTCATACTTAAAGAAAAATAAATATGATCCTGCGAAGCTTTTTCGATGGCATCCATAATTTTCGGACTTAAATCCCAGGAGTCTATTTCCAGAACAACATCTCTAAATTCGTTTTTCCACAAATAATTCACCAACTCGTTATTATCCATTTTATCAAAAGCATCGTCGTCAAAAAAAATCTGAACGCCTGTAGTATAACGCGAAGTAAAATCGTTTGGATTTAAGATTTCTACAAAAGACAAAGGCGATTTCTCGTCCAAATAAAAAGCCATTTTTACCAATTGAATATAAAGCAACTTTTTAATGTCCACAATTTCAGCTTCAATGTCTTTTTTATCATCGATTAAGCCTAAAGTAAAGATGGGATTAAATCCGATATCTTTAAAATCCTTTTTAACCAACTCTTTACGTATCAATTCGTCGGCAGCTAATTTTTTATAATAAAAGGCTTTAATTTGCTTGAGTTTAAAAGCAAACTCGGCATAATTATTAACCAATTCATTATCGCCGGCCTGAAACTCTGACATCCCCTCTGCTTCGTAAATCTGACCTTGAGCTCTAACTAAATTTTCTTTATTCTTAAAACGCAAAGGTATATTCAAAGAAACTCCGCCGGAACCATACTGACGATTGGCATTAAATTCGTCTTGATAAATATTGTATCTTATATAAGGTCTTAAAGTAATGTCTTGCCACCATTTCATCCCATTCGAATACATGGCCAATTTTATGGCTGCAATTTGATCGGTTGTTTGATTGTTATGATAAACTTGCATAAGCTTATCTAAATCAACATCAACCAAAGGAAGACTTTCGGCTGTATAATCGTTGCTAATTAAGTTATCCGGAATATTATTGGGGATATGCTTGTTAAAATGCTCCAATTGACCACTTTGCTGATCTAAATCTTCGAGCTTTGCTCTGATTTTTAATACATGCTCCCAACC
>JBFHQD010000058.1:0-15356 GCA_041592395.1 Bacteroidales bacterium
TATTAGTGGTATGCTTATGTTTAAAACGGAAGGTTTGATGTCGGTTTTAGATCGCATTCTGATGATAGGCATTATGTCGGTTTTATTGTGGGGAAATGTAAGTGAGTCACCATTTAAAATTGATTGGTTTGTTTATGCGCAAACGATTTCTTATGTTTTGGTAGCCTTGGTTGGATTTATTATTGTGCGTATTAAATCGCACTTTCAACGCCTAAGCTGGAATCCTATCTTTTTTCTGATGATACTTAAAAAGAGTGCGCCATTTGCCATTTTAGTTTTGCTCATGACACTTTATCACCGAATAGATAGTGTTTTATTGGAACGCTTAGCTCCCGGCGATGCGGATGTTCAAGTGGGCATCTATGCGCATGCTTTTCGAATTATGGATGCGGCAAATCAATTTGCCTATCTCTTTTCGCTTTTGCTTTTCCCCATTTTTTCAAAGATGATTAAGGAAAAACAGCCTTTAAACGAAATGATAAAAATGCCACTTACGCTGTTGTTTACAGCCACATTTATTTTGGCCATTGGATTTTGGAGATACAGCAGGGAAATTATGGAATTGTTGTATGTAGATCATATCGAAGAATCGGCAAGCGTTTTGTCGGTTATGATATTTGGAACCGTTGCGGTTGCCAGTTCTTATGTTTTTGGTACTTTATTGACGGCCAATGGTAATTTAAAGATTTTGATTGGTATTGCTGCCTTTAGTATGTTACTTAGTTTTTCGTTAAATGCGTTTCTAATTCCGCGCTATTTTGCTCTGGGTTCGGCCATTGCCAATGTCTCTGCTTTGTTTTCGAGTATGTTTTTGCATCAGTTTTTTGCTTTTAAAAAACTAAAAATTCATTTTCCCCTCCATTTTTATATGCGATTGCTACTCTTTGTTTTATTTGTTGTTGGATTCATGGCTATTTGCTCTAAACTTCTGGATGATTGGAGGATAAGTATTCTTGTATTTGGTGCAAGTTCACTGATTTTTGCCTTTGTTTTCCGTTTGCTTAATTTTAAAGAATTAATTGCTACACTTGCTGTTCAAGAATCGGAGGATCAGTTCGATAATAAACACTAGCCTATGACGTATATTACAACAAGTAATGGCCAGAAGGCATAAACAAAAAAAGCAGGAAAAATTCCTGCTAAATCTTAATTATCCGTTTCAATATTAGGCTTTTACGCGTTCTGAATATTCTCCTGATCGGGTATCAACTTTAATTAATTCACCTGTATTTATAAATAAAGGCACTTTTACGGTTGCACCGGTTTCTACGGTAGCATCTTTAAATGTATTGGTTGCCGTATTTCCTTTATCACCGGGTTCGGTATAGGTGATTTCTAAAACCACATAGGCCGGTAAATCAACGGTTAAAGGCGTTTCTGTTTCTGCATGAAAAAGAATCTCAACATTTTGGCCTTCTTTAAGAAAATCAGCAGGTTTGCCAATAAGTGCGCGGTCGATATACGTTTGCTCAAATGATTCGTTATTCATAAAGTGCATAGTTTCGCCTTCGCTGTATAAAAACTGATAGCTTCTTCGTTCTACACGTTCGACATTTATTTTTACGCCTGCGGTAAATGTATTCGGAATTACTTTTCCTGTTTTTAAATTTTTTAGTTTTGAGCGCACGAAAGCAGGCCCTTTTCCCGGTTTAACATGCTGGAATTCAACAATAGAGAATAATTCGCCATTGAATTCGATTACTAATCCATTTTTAAAATCTGAGGTATTTGCCATTGAGTATTATTATTTTTTAAAGATTCCTTTCATTATTCCTCGCGAAGAATTATTGATAAAAAGCAAGATTTCGTCGCGTTCAGCAGAGTACGGCATGCTTGATTCGATGTATTGTACGGCTTGCGATACATTTCGGTTTCGCAAATACAATTCGCGGTAGATGTCTTGAATATAATTTATTTGATCTTGAGTATATCCTCTTCGTCCTAAACCAATAGAGTTAATTCCTAAATAAGAAACAGGTTCTCTGCCTGCTTTTGTAAAAGGAGGGATATCTTTAACAACTAAAGCGCCTCCAGAGATCATGGTATGTCGGCCAATTTTTACAAATTGATGAATTGCTGATAGACCTCCAACAATAGCCCAATCGTGAATTTCGATATGTCCGGCAAGTGTGGTTGCATTTGCTAAAATAACATTGTCTCCTATAATACAGTCATGGGCCACATGTACATAAGCCATTAATAAACAATTGTTTCCTACAACGGTTTCCATATTGGCTTTGGTGCCTTTGTTGATGGTGACAAATTCGCGTATCGTTGTATTATCACCTATTTTTACAATGGTTTCTTCACCGGCATATTTTAAATCTTGAGGAATGGCTGAGATTACTGCTCCCGGAAAAATCTTGCAATTTTTTCCGATGCGAGCGCCTTCCATAATGGTTACGTTTGATCCTATCCAGGTTCCTTCGCCAATTTCAACATTTTTTTCAATGTTAACAAAAGGCTCAATAACAACATTTTTAGCCACTTTGGCTTGCGGATGCACGTATGCTAAGGGTTGATTCATTTTGTTTAATTTTTCTTGGTAATTTGAGCCATCATTTCGGCTTCCATTACAATTTTATTTCCAACATAGGCGATTCCTCTCATATGACAAATTCCTCTTCGTATTGGAGAAATCAAATTTAGTTTAAAGAAAAGGGTATCGCCCGGAACTACTTTATTTCTAAACTTTACTTTATCTATTTTCATAAAATAGGTCAAGTAATTTTCAGGGTCGGGCACCGTACTAAGCACCAAAATGCCTCCGGTTTGTGCCATAGCTTCTATTTGTAAAACGCCCGGCATTACAGGCTCCTCCGGAAAGTGACCGATAAAGAAGGATTCGTTCATTGTTACATTCTTCGACCCGATTACACCATCTTCAGAAATTTGCAAAATGCGATCGACCAATAAAAAGGGAGGTCGGTGAGGAAGTAATTTCATGATATCATTGATATCATAAACGGGTTTGAATGAAGCGTCAAAAATGGGTGTTTCTTTTAACTTTTCCGATTTAACAGCGGCTTGTTGCAAAAGTTTGGCAAACTCTACATTGTTGAAGTGCCCGGGTTTTTTTGCAATGATATGCGCTTTAATAGGTTGGCCTACTAAGGCTAAATCGCCTATCACGTCTAATAATTTATGACGGGCAGGTTCGTTATTGAAGTTTAATTCAACATTGTTTAAATAGCCTTTATTCGTTACGGCTACTTTTGGTTTTCCAAAAGCAACAGCCATTCGGTCTAATTCGTCTTGCGAAACAGGCTTTTCAACAAAAACCAGTGCATTATTTAAATCGCCGCCTTTTATTAAGCCTTGCTTAAACAAGAATTCCAATTCGTGCAAAAAAGCAAATGTTTTAGAGCCGGATATTTCTTTTTTAAATTCTTCTATGGCATTGATTTCGGCATATTGTGTTCCCAAAACTTCGGAGCCGTAATCAACCATTACACTTAAGCGGTAGGTATCTGAAGGAATAGCAATAAATTCCACGCCTTTTTCTTCGTTTTTGTAAGTGACAGTTTCGCTTAGCTCAAAATAATTCCGCTCCGCATCTTGTTCTACAATTCCGGCGGCTTCGAAGAGCTCGACAAATAGTTTGGAGCTGCCATCCAAAATCGGAATTTCAGGGCCATCAATTTCCATCAATACATTATCAATCTGAAGCCCTACCAAAGCGGCAAGTACATGCTCAATAGTGTATATTCTTGCGCCACTTTGTTCTATCGTAGTGCCGCGTGAGGTGTCAATTACATTTTTGGCATCTGCTTTTAAAATGGGTTTGTCTTTCAGGTCGGTACGTACAAATCGAAACCCGTAATTTTCTGTTGCGGGTTTAAAACGTATAGTAGTGTTAACGCCGGTATGCAATCCGACGCCCGATATTTGAGTTTCTTTATTAAGTGTTCTTTGTTTTAATTTTGCCATCAAATCAAAAGCTTAATTGGTGTAAAATAATTAAAATTAAACGATTAACGGTTTGTTAGTTTTCGAGTGCAAATGTATTAAAATATAAAATACAAAAATCGAAAGCTTTATTTGTCGATAACCTTTTTCTCAAGTGCACTAATCTTTTTAGCTAAATCGGGGAGTTGTTTAAAATAAATCGCGGATCTAATATAATTACTTACATCTATTGCCGGTGAGCCTAGTATTGTTTGTCCGGATTTAATGTTGCTGATAATTCCTGATTGCGCTCCTATTTTAACATCATCGCCTATGCTAATATGACCGCCTAAACCAACTTGACCGCCAAGCATACAGTTTTTACCAATTTTTGTTGATCCGGAAATCCCCGTTTGTGCTGCAATTACGGTGTTTTCTCCAATTTCAACATTGTGTGCAACTTGGATTAAATTATCAAGTTTAACGCCTTGATGAATGCGTGTTGATCCCAAAGTTGCTCTGTCGATAGTGGTATTCGCTCCAATTTCAACGTTGTCTTCGATAATGACATTTCCGATTTGAGCTACTTTTTTATAATTTTTATCGGCTTGTGGCGCAAAGCCAAATCCGTCAGAACCAATCACAGCGCCTGCGTGAAGCGTACAATTGCTGCCTATCACACAATCTGAATAAACTTTAACACCGGCAAAAAGCGTTGTGTTTTCGCCTATTTTGCAATTCTCACCCACATAAGTTTGAGGATATAGCTTTGCATTGTTGGCTATTACTGCATTTTCACCAATAACAACAAATTCACCTATATACACATTTTCACCAATTTTTGCCGTTTCAGCTATGGCTGCCTGCTTTGAAATTCCTGTTTTATTCAATTTTACTTGATTGTACATTTCAAGTAATTGCGAAAAAGCAGAATAAGCATCTTTAACACGTACAAGTGTGCAATTTAATGTTTTTGACGCTTTAAAATCAGCATTAACAATTACAATACTGGCTTTGGTTTCATAAATAAATGGAGTGTATTTAGGGTTGGCTAAAAAACTGAGTGAGCCGGCGGTTCCTTCCTCAATTTTTGAAAGTGTATGTACTTCGGTATTTTTATCTCCTTCTACTGTTCCTTTTAAGGCTTTAGCAATTTGATCTGCAGTAAATATCATGGTTGTCAATGTTTTTATTCTACTATTCGATTTTCTATTTCATTACTCGTGGAGAAATAAAGAAATATTTTTTTACCGGTTTTGAAAGCGTTCGAACATTAAAATTATCCGATGCCGTAGCTATATCAGTTAAAACGCCATTCTTTGTTGCGATAAATATGCCCTCGTGCTCAATATTATAAGCGCGATTGCTAACCGTTCCTGTTACTACAAAGTGTCCGGTTTCATTCATAGGAATGCCGTATTGCGCGGAAACGGCTGTTTTGTTTTTAGTTATTTCATCCAAGTTGGATTTTTCTTTTTCAATGCGTATTTTCGGTAAATTACGATTGATAAGCATTTGACTTAAAAGCGATAAGCTTTTGTCTGGATGTTTTGCCCAAACTTTTATTGCACCCATAATATCAAAATCGTCTAATTCTGCAAAATGGGTTAGAACTTCAGCATTTGAGAAAAAAGTTTTCTTATTCGGTTGGTGTGTGATGAAAAATTGAAAAGCGGGAGAGGCATAAAGCGGAGTTCCTTCTTTCGCCAGAGTTTTTGCTCGCTCTACAATCTGAATTAAGAGTTGCTCGGCAACGATCACGGTTTTATGCAAATAAACTTGCCAATACATTAGTCGTCGAGCTACAAGAAATTTTTCGACCGAATAAATCCCCTTTTCCTCAACAACAATTTTATCGTCGACTACATTGAGCATTTTTATGAGTCGCTCGGTGCCGATTACCCCTTCGGATACACCCGTAAAAAAACTATCTCGCCGAATATAATCCAAGCGATCCATATCGAGCTGACTGCTTACCAGTTGATGAAAAAAACTTCGATCGTATTTATTTCGGTAAATCGCAATAGACAAGCTTAATTTTCCGTCAAATTCTTTATTCAAAAGTTCGAATAAATGATTGCTTATCTCTTCGTGCGTGATGCCTTGTATCAAAACGCCTTCTAATGTGTGAGAATATGGCCCATGGCCAATATCATGGAGCAAAATAGCAATTAAAACAGCGGTTTGTTCTTCTTCTGAAATGGCGATGCCTTTTTCGCGTAAGGTATACAAAGCATGATCCATCAAAAAAAGAGCTCCCATAGAATGCTGAAAACGAGAATGCATAGCTCCGGGATAAACCAAATGCGTAAGTCCCAATTGTTTGATTCTTCTAAGCCGTTGAAAATAAGGATGTTCAATCAAATCGAATACAAGCGGATTGGGAATGGAAATAAATCCATAAACAGGATCATTAAAAATCTTACGTTTGTTTGTTTTTTGGTGTTGCATAATAATTTCAAACTCGCGGCAAAGCTACTAAATTGAGCTGAATTGCTCGGAAAATTATCGAAATATTTGACAATTAAACAGTTTGAAATAAGCCTTTAGGGTGTAATTTTAAGGGTGCCGTTCATTTTTTAAACGCCTTGAGCAATAGTTAATTCTGCTATTTTGCCCAAATATAGCTTTTAAATCTTTTGTTTTGATCAGCAATTTGAATTAACAAAGATTAACAAGTAAACACAATTTTGATTCGTCGAAGAAAGTGTAACTTGCAATCGTATAAAAAAGAGTTGGACAAGGGTTGTTTTTTGTTTAGCTGAATAATTAAAATATTAAAACAGGAGTGGATGAAACAGACAAAAATTCTGTGGGTTGATGATGAAATTGAAATTTTAAAACCGCATATTTTGTTTCTCGAGCAAAAGGGCTATAGTGTAATGGCTTCGAATAACGGCATGGATGCTATTGATTTGATCGAATCGGAGCGTTTCGACATTGTTTTTTTGGATGAAAATATGCCCGGTTTGTCCGGAATCGAAACACTAGAAAGAATTAAAAAAAGCCGTCCTCAATTGCCTGTTGTTATGATTACGAAGAGCGAAGAAGAGTCGATTATGGAAGATGCCATAGGTTCTAATATTGCTGATTATCTGATTAAACCCGTAAAACCTAATCAAATTCTGCTGTCGCTCAAAAAAAATCTGGAGACAAAAAAGCTAGTTTCCGAAAAAACAATTAGTGCTTATCAACAAGAGTTCCGAACTATCAGTATGGAATTGTCTGATGCTGTGGATTACAAGGATTGGGAAGCGATTTATAAAAAACTTGTGCAATGGGAGTTGAATTTGGATTCTTCTAACGATGAAGGGATGTTGGAAATCTTGATGCAGCAAAAAGAGGAAGCGAATGCGATGTTCGGGAAATACATAAGCCGTAATTATAGTGATTGGCAAAATGCGGATACGAATGACATTCCTTTGTTTTCGAATGAATTGTTAAAGAAAAAAGTATTTCCGGCACTAAAGTCGGATAAGCCTCTTTTTCTTTTTATCATTGATAATCTTCGTTACGATCAGTGGAAAAGCATAGAACCACTGTTGGAGCCCTATTTTTATAGCGATAAAGAAGAACTCTATTATAGCATTTTGCCAACCGCAACACAATATGCCCGAAATGCACTTTTTGCAGGTATGATGCCCTTAGAGATTCAAAAGAAAATGCCCGAATATTGGGTAGATGAAATAGAATCGCAAGGCAAAAATAATTTTGAAAAAGAGTTGCTCGAAAATCAATTGACGCGATGGGCTCACCCGGTTTCATTTTCCTATCATAAAGTGCTCAATATGGATTTTGCAAAAAGATTGCTCGATAAATTTTCCGACTTGTTAAATAATCAGTTGAATGTTATCGTCTATAATTTTGTTGATATGTTGTCGCATGCCCGGACAGACATCGAAATAATACGAGAACTTGCCGAAGATGAATCGGCTTACCGATCTCTAACACGGTCTTGGTTTGAACATTCGCCGCTTTTTGATATGCTTAAATATTTAGCGAATAAAGGTTTGGATGTTATGATTACGACTGATCATGGTTCAATTCGCGTAAAAAATCCCGTTCAAATTATTGGCGATAAAGCGACGAGTGTTAACTTGCGCTATAAAACGGGTAAAAACTTGGCATACAATCCGAAAGAAGTGTTCGAAATTCGAGATCCTCACGAAATCCATCTGCCAAAACAACAGATAACATCTCGTTTTATTTTTGCGCGCCAAGCCGATTTTCTGGCCTATAAAAACAATTACAATCATTACGCCGCGCATTATAAAAATACTTTTCAGCATGGGGGCATTTCATTAGAAGAAATGCTTATCCCATTTGTATTTTTAAAGGCTAGATAATAACAATTTCCTTTATTTTTGTTGCTGTTTTTTACGAAGATAGCCGGCAATAAGAACAAGCGATAAATCGTTTTAAATGATAACCAATAAGAAGAATCTGATGAAGAAATCGTTTACCATTCAATCCACTAAAGAGCTGCCCAAAGTGGCAGAAGCATTGATTGAATTGATGGAGAAGGCGAATGTATTTGCTTTTAACGGATCGATGGGAGCCGGTAAAACCACTTTTATAAAGGCTATTTGTGCTGCGCTGGGTGTTGATAATGTGGTGAATTCGCCAACTTTTGCCATAGTAAATGAATATGAAAATCCGGTAGGAGAACCCATTTTTCATTTCGATTTTTACCGCTTAAATTCCGTTCAAGAAGCAGTCGACATAGGATTTCAAGAATATATTGAGAGCGGTTATTTATGCCTTATTGAATGGCCTGAAAAAATTGAAAACCTTTTGCCTGATAATTGCGTATACGTGAACATTCATTCAGAAGACAATACGGAGTTGCGCACCATTTATTGGGAAGTGTAACTTTAGAGCAAAGGTTTTGATATATGGTTGCTAATGAAAAAAATATTTCCAATTATTCACTATCATCGCAGTTAATTCCAAAAGAAGAAAAATTGGCTTTTTCTCCAAAAAAGGCAAGCCTTACGATTGCGATATTAAAGGAAGATGATGAGGCTGAGCGTAGAGTTTGTCTTAGTCCGGAGGCTGTTGGCTTATTGGTTCAAAATGGGCATAAAATTTTGGTTGAAAAAGGCGCGGGAATTGCATCGCAATACGAAGATGTGCATTATAGCGACGAAGGTGCTTTTATTGTGGAAACGAAAGAAGAGCTTTTAAAAGCAGGGTTAATTCTGAAAGTTTCGGCCTTAAACATAAAGGAAATTGAAGCTTTAGGGAAAAACCAAACGCTTTTGACTACCTTACAATTATTATCGCGCGATAAAAAATATTTCACGCAATTAGCCGAACATAAAATTACGGCCCTTGCTTTTGAAAAGATAAAAGACAATACCGGTTCCTATCCCATTATTCGTTCGATGGGCGAAATTGTCGGAAATTCATCCTTGCATATAGCGGCCAAATACTTAGCCCATCATAAATACGGCAATGGAAGTATGCTCGGTGGTATTCCGGGTTTAAAACCCACAGAAGTGGTTATTATAGGTGCCGGCACTGTTAGCGAAAATGCAGCCAAGTCGGCTATTGGTATGGGGGCTAGTGTTAAAGTCTTTGATAATTCGGTTTATCGTTTACGGCGTTTGCAAAGCAATATTCAAAGTAAAATTTTCACCTCTGTATTGCAGCCTAAAAACTTGGAAGAAGCTTTAAAAACAGCCGATGTAGTATTAGGCGCTATGCGAAAGCGAAAAGGGACGCCTTCTTTTATGGTTCCTGCTTATATGATTCAAAAAATGAAAAAAGGCGCTGTAATTATTGATGTGAGTATTGATGAAGGCGGTTTGTTTGAAACTTCAAAGTTAACTACACATAATAAGCCCGTCTATCAAGAGTTTGGTGTTACACATTATTGTGTTCCTAATATAGCATCCGGAGTCCCTCGAACAGCTAGTCAGGCCTTATCCAATTTCTTTATGCCTGTTATTTTGCAAATTGCCGAATCGGGAGGCGTCGATCAATTATTGCTTAGCGAAGATGGATTTCGTTCGGGAGTATATTTGTACAATGGTGTAATCACAGATAAGGAAATTGGTGAAGCTTTTGATTTGGCTTACCGCGATTTGGATCTTCTCTTAGCCCTTTTACATTAAGTCTGAGTTTCTAAGCCCTTAAAAATTAGGGGTAAATATTTTCGTATGCATCAAAGAAAAACACAAATTCTACTTTTTACTTTTGTCTTATTCGCATCCGCTATTTTCGGACAAAATAAGCAAGCGGATAAGGATAGTGCAGCACAAAGTTTTCGACTAATGTTTTACAATGTTGAAAATTATTTTGATATTAAAGACGATAGCTTGACCAATGATGAAGAGTTTACGCCAAATGGAATCCGGAATTGGAATTACAAACGTTTTCTAGAGAAAAGGAATCATATTTACAAAACTATTATGGCTGTTGGCTCTTGGGAACCGCCGGCATTAATTGGGCTTGTAGAGGTAGAAAATCGCTTTGTCTTGAACCAATTGGTATATAAAACGCCCTTTGCCAAATACGATTATAGAATTATTCACGAAGAATCGCCCGATAGAAGAGGAATAGATGTTGCGTTGCTTTTTAATCCAAAAATAATTCAAGTTCTAAATCACGAACTTATACGGATTAATTTTCCTTTTGCACCGGATGTTAAAACCCGCGATATATTGTATGTGAAAGCACTTGCCTTCAAGCAGGATACGCTGCATATTTTTGTTAACCATTGGCCTTCGCGCTATGGTGGAGAACTGGCCTCAGAGCCCAAAAGGCTGTATGTGGCTCAACAATTGGCAAATAAGATTGATGAACTAAAGAAAAAAGACCTGAATGCGGCCATTGTGGTTATGGGCGATTTTAACGATTATCCATCAAACAAAAGCATGAAAGAAGTATTAAATGCGGGAAAAGATCCGGATACTTGTCGCTTAATTAATTTGATGCCGATGGAAAATAAAGCCATAGGAACAAATAAATTTAAAGGAGAGTGGGGGATATTAGATCAAATATTAGTCTCGCCTGTTTTATTTTTACGAGATAAAAGTATATTTGTAATTGGAGAAGCTCAAATATTTAATGCAGATTTTTTATTGGAAAAAGATGAACAATTTTTAGGAAATATGCCGTTTCGGACCTATAAAGGGATGAAATATCATAAAGGATTTAGCGATCATCTGCCAATTTATGTCGATTTTGCCAAAAAATAGTTAATACAACTACCAGAATATCAGCGGCATAAAAAATAGTTGAAAAATAATTGAGTTTTTTGGGTAATGTTTTGTGAAAATCAACCATTAATAGAGTGAAAAAGAAAACATATAACGACGAAGAATTAATTGAAGGTTTAAGAAAAGGAGAGGATGCTGTTCTTAATTTTTTATATAAAAATTATTTCGGAGCAGTAAAAAGAATCGTTCAAAAATCTTCAGGCAATGATGATCAGGCGCGGGATATTTTTCAAGAAGTAATTATTGTTATTTATAATAAATTACAAGATAACAAATTTGAAATTACAAGTTCTTTCTTTACTTTTTTTTATGCGGTGGTAAATAAAACATGGTTGAATTACAGAAAGATCAATAGAAAAAATCCTTTGGGTTATGCTATTGATTATAACGATGAAATAGGAGAGGATCCAGCAAATCAGGAAGTTGAGTTACTTGCCCGAAAAGCGTTACGTAACCAGTTGTTTTTTACCTATTTTAAACAATTAACCAAGGGATGCCAAAAACTTCTGCAACTTTTTTTAACGGAAACGAGTGCCGAAGAGATTGCCATTAAATTGGATTTGAAAAATGCAAATTATGTCCGCAAACGCAAGTCGAATTGTTTAGAAACACTGATGGAAAAAATAAAGGAGGACTGGAAATTTAAGGAGTTGATATGAATAAAGAGCACACAAAATTGATGCAGGCCAAATTGGAAAATAAGATAAGTGAAAAAGACCTCGCTTATTTTAATCAATTAATGGCCGAAAATGAGGATTTCAGAAAAGAGTATGAAATTCTTAGCGATATGATGACCAGTTTGGGAAATCAAAAAGCAATAAACTTAAGAAGTAAATTAGATAAAATATATTTTGAATTATACGGAACAAAAAAGAAGAAAAATATGAGTCAAATAGTAAAACGAAATTGGTATTCAGTTGCTGCTGCAGCTGCAATTATTATTATGGTTGGTGCTTTTTGGTTTAATCATGTAAATCAAAAAAAATGGAACGAACAACTTTATAATACCTATTATCAGGAAGACGAAGTATTTGTTAATACAAGAAGTAAAGCCAACTTTAATGTTGATGTATTGCATCACGGTATGGAATTGCTGGAGCAAAAAGATTTTGATGCGGCACTGGCAGAATTTAATAAGTTGCCCAATAGCTTAACCGCTAATTATTATGCCGGCGTTGCCAATATGGAGCTAAACAACCACGAAATTGCCGTGTTTAAATTCGATTATGTTATCGACGATTACCTTAACTTGTTTTACGATCAGGCGCAATGGTATAAAGGTTTGTGCTTAGTAAAATTAGAGCGGAAAAATGAAGCCATTCAGTTGTTCGATCAAATTTCACAAACAGAAAGCTACTTTAAAGATAAAGCCAAACAAATTGTTTCTGACTTAAAAGAAAGATAGGACATTAGAAGCCGCCATTTGCGGCTTAGAATGCAATTGAGGCGCTGTTTGTAGGGATTTTTCGATCTACTTTTTTTAGCAATCCTTGCAATACATTTCCGGGGCCAACTTCAGTTAGATCCGTTAAGCCATCGGTAATCATATTGGTCATTATCTGCGTCCATTTTACGGGAGCCGTTAATTGTTTTACCAGATTTTCTTTTATGGCTGCTAAATCAGTCATCGCTTCACCACTTACATTTTGATAAATTGGACAAATACCTTGCGAAAAGTGCGTGTTTTCAATGGCACTTGCCAATTTAATACGCGCCGGTTCCATTAACGGACTATGAAAAGCGCCTCCAACATTTAAAGGAAGTGCTCTTTTCGCTCCAGCTTCTAGTAGTTTTTCACAAGCCATTTCTACGCCTTTAAGAGAGCCGCTTATGACAAGCTGACCTGGGCAATTAAAATTTGCAGGAACGACAATTTCATTTATCTCGTTACAAATTTTCACGACTTCTTCGTCTTCCATACCAATGATAGCTGCCATCGTAGAAGCTTCCATTTCGCAAGCTTCTTGCATGGCTAATGCACGCTGAGAAACCAAACGCAAGCCATCTTCAAAGGCTAGCGTTTTATTAGCCACTAACGCTGAAAATTCACCGAGTGAATGCCCGGCCACAACATCAGGATTAAAATCAGTACCCATTACTTCAGCTAAGATTACGGAATGCAGAAAGATGGCGGGTTGGGTTACCTTGGTCTGTTTTAGGTCTTCATCGGTTCCGTTAAACATCAAATCGGTTATTCTAAAACCTAAAATTTCGTTTGCTTTCTCAAACAATTCTTTGGCTTTTGGGGAGTTAAGGTATAGCTCTTTTCCCATACCAACAAACTGAGCCCCTTGGCCCGGAAATACAAATGCTTTCATAATTCAATTTAAATAAAAAAAACACGGACAAATTGCTTTGCCCGTGCAAGTATAGAAATATTTTTCTTTTTATTTTCTGTTTCCTAAAAAACGAAGAAGGAATAAAAACAAATTGATAAAATCAAGGTAAAGCGTTAATGCTCCCATAATTGCCAATTTATCTTTTGCTTGTCCCTCATATTCTCCTGTGGCTAGTCCAATACGCTTTAATTTTTGAACATCGTAAGCCGTTAGTCCTGTAAAAATCAACACGCCGGCAATACTAATAATGTATTCTAATGTTCCGCTATGCATAAAAAAGTTAACAACACTTGCTAAAATAATGCCTATTAGCGCCATAAATAGGATAGAACCAAATTTTGTAAGATCTGTATTGGTGGTATAGCCTACCAAGGCCATTAATCCAAATGTACCTGAGGTTACGATAAAAGTAGAGAATACACTTGATTGTGTGTAAACCAATAGAATGAAACTCAAGCTCATTCCCATCAAAATGGAATAAATGAGAAACATAAGACTAAGGTTTGCAAGGCTCATTTGCTGAAATCGAAATGAGATAAACATAACGAGTCCAAAAGGAGCTAGCATAACTACCCATCCGAGAATGGACAAGCCTGTTTCGGTATAAAGCATGGAGATTAAACTTGGACTTGAAGCAAAAAGGTAAGCGGTTAAAGCCGTTATTCCAAGCGCTAAAAACATCCATATGAAAACAGTGCTCATAAATGTTTTAGCAATGCTTTGGTCTTGTGTATTTGTCGAAAAAGTTTTTTCGAATTGATTTTGTAGCATATTCATTTCAATACTAATTATAAGTTTTACAGTGCAAGATTATAAAATATTGTACCAAAAATTAAAAAATTAACAATAATTGACTTTTTGTCAGCCATGCAAGTTAGAACTGATCAAATGGATGAATTCTTCGCGGGTTTCTTTTTTACGAAAGGCACCTGTAAAATCTGAAGTTGTGGTCACCGAATTCTGCTTTTGAACGCCTCGCATCGCCATACATAAGTGTTTAGCTTCAATAACAACAGCCACTCCCAAAGGATTTAATGTGCTTTGAATGGCATCCTTAATTTGTGTTGTTAATCTTTCTTGTACTTGCAAACGCCTAGCATAGGCTTCTACTACGCGCGCAATTTTACTCAATCCGGTGATATATCCATTCGGAATATAAGCCACGTGCGCTCTTCCTATAAAAGGAATCATATGATGTTCGCACATCGAGTATACTTCTATGTCTTTTACAATAACCATTTCGCGATAGTCTTCTTTAAACATAGCCGATTGTAATATTTCTACGGGATCGATATTGTAGCCTTGGGTTAAAAACTGTATAGCTTTTCCTACACGAACAGGAGTTTCTAAAAGTCCTTCTCGTTTGGGGTCTTCGCCTATTAATTTTAAAATTTCGAGGTAATGATGACTGAGTTTATCTAGTTTTTCAGGATTCCATTGATCTATTCTTTCGTAATCTAACATAATTATAAAAATTTTATTTTAATGATCAGGAGTGATTATTCACCATAATATTCCACCGAATTGTTTTCGGTTTCCGATACTTTTACGCAGTGTAAAGTCGCTCCCAACTGTTCAATTTCTTTTTCTAACTCATTCCAAATGGCAACTGACAATACCTCTGTACTTGTAAACTTTCCTTTCATAAAATCAACTTCCAGATTTAAATTCTTATGATCCAATTTGCTGATGATTTTTTCTCGAATTAAATCGCGCAGCACGCTGAGATTGATTAAGAATCCGGTTTCAGGATTAATCGTTCCTTTTACTGTAACAAAGAGCTCGTAATTATGCCCATGCCAATTGGGATTCGAACATTTTCCGAATACTTCCAGGTTTTTTTCATCCGAATATTCCGCTTTAAATAATCGGTGAGCAGCATTAAAGCGTTCTCGTCTAGTAA
>JBFHQD010000059.1:0-15173 GCA_041592395.1 Bacteroidales bacterium
AAGCAAAGCTATAGTTCGGCTCTTCCCCTTTTTGCTTTTTACTTTGGCTTATAAACAAATTTTTAGTTTAAAACGTCCGGATAAAATCATTAGAAATACAGCAATCGTATATTTAACCTATGGCTTGATATGGATTGTACTGGCCTATTTTCGCTATTTGGAAAATTACAACAGCGCCACATTTTTCTATCACGAGCTTACAGCTCCATTTAAGGCAAATGCCATATATATTGCCCTGATTTTTGCTCAAGTATATGTCCTTTTACTTTATCAACTTTTATTCTTGAAAAAGAAGAACATCGATTATTTATTAGGTTTCTCCTTATTTATTTTTCAATTTTTGTTCAGCTCGAAAATGATTTTAAGCCTTACCGTAATCGTATCCTTCTTTCTTTTCTTAAAATACTGGTCAGAAAACAAGGCGCAAAAGCGTCTATTGATTATAGGACTAAGTTTGAGCCTGATAGGTATTTCTTTATTTGCTATTTCCACTTTTACCAAAAATCGGTTCAAGACTATTTTAAACAACAATCAAATCGAACAAGTGTTTACAAATACCTATTTTGGACCGGGATATAATTGGAATGGATTGACTTTACGCTTATTTCAGTTGCGCTGCTTTTATGAAATTGAAAACGATCCTGATTTTAATAGTTTCCTGGGTACTGGACTGCATGCCAGTCAACCTGTTTTAAACCAAAAATACAAGCATTACGATTTGTATGGAAATGACAAAGAAAATGAGGAAAAAACAGGTTATTATTTCTATAATTTTCATAATCAATATGCACAGATGATTGTAGAAATTGGTTTTTTTGGACTCGTCTTACTCCTTCTTATTATCTACTTTTTCGCCTATTATCCACTCAAAAATAAAAACAGTTTATTAATTGCGATTACCCTGATTTTTATAATGTTTGCATTTACTGAATCTTATTTATTAAGGCAAAAAGGCATAGTGAGTTTTGTTTTGTTTCCACTTCTTGCGCTCCATATTTTTGAACCGATGGCTACTGATAAAGAATCAAAGGATTTATCCCTTCATTAATTTTTATCAATAAAAAAGCTATTTGTGCAAAAATATAAGCGAATACAAAATAATCATACTCAACTTTCGTTATACATTTGCAGCTATAAACATGCCCCATTAGATTTATGAAAACGCGCTATTCTGTTTATTTGCGACCGTCAACTATTATCCTGGATTTACTGCTTTTAAATCTCTGGCTTTATTTGTTTATTATCTTGCCGGATGTCCTACGAGGGCTGGAGATCTTCAATTTTTTGTTATTGATGAATTTGGGATGGTTTCTTTCCGCTAATATATTGGGCATTTATAAAGTATTTAGATTAACTAAATACACACATATTATCAGAGATATATTTAAGCAAATCCTCGTTTTTTCATTGATGGCTTTTGCTTTCTTTACCATTTACCGAATACAATTGCCAAAATATTTGGTGAATTATATTTTTCAAATGCTTTTATTCTTTGGTATTTCCATCATATTACTGCGCTCATTATCGTATTATTTTATGAAAAGATGGCGCTTAATGGGAGGAAATTTTAGAAATGTGATAATCGCAGGGAATTCGCAAAACGTTATTAAACTGGCTCATTTTTTTAATCACAGAAAAGATTTTGGTTATCGTTTTAAAGGTTATTTTTCGAACAACAAAACCGATTTGAAGCTAAGTGGAAATTTGAATGATATCCAGACTTTGGCTGAAAAAATAAACTTGCATCAAATCTATTGCAATACGGCCGATCTTAAAGCGGAAGAAATTAATGAGTTGATAAGATTTGCAGAAAACAATTTAATCGAGATAAAATTCATCCCCGATCCAAAGGTAGATTATGGGCAAAAACTCGTTTTGCAGTACTACGATTATATTCCGGTTTTTGCCTTGCGCGAAATTCCATTTCAAGCGGATATTATGTGGGTAAAACGGGGATTTGATATCGTTTTTTCATTGCTTGTTATCGTTTTTGTTTTAAGCTGGCTGATACCGATTTTAGGCATTATCATCCGTTTGGAATCCAAAGGCCCTATCATATTCAAGCAAAAACGCAACGGTTTAAATAATGACGAGTTTGAAGTGCTGAAATTTCGATCGATGTATGTCAATGGGTTTTCGAATAAGAAACAAACGAGTAATAACGATCATCGCTTAACCAAAGTAGGTAAGTTTATCAGGAGATACAGTATCGATGAATTGCCCCAATTTATCAATGTGTTTTTAGGCACCATGTCCGTTGTTGGTCCACGACCACATCCTATTTTCCTGACCAAACAATACGCGAAAATTATCGACAAATATATGGTTCGTCATTTCGTAAAACCCGGTGTTACCGGTTTAGCCCAAATAAAAGGTTACAGAGGTGAAGTGCAAGATTGCGAACATATGAGAAACCGCATTCGACTGGATAAATTTTATATCGAAAATTGGAGTCTAATGTTTGATATTGAGATAATTATCAAAACATTTTTTTATACGTTCAAGAAAAATAATGATATCTATTAAACTATTTCCCTCTTCCTTGAAACACAATCAATACCGTCCAAATCATAATTTTAAAATCCAAAGCTAAAGACATATTTTCCAAGTATAAAATATCGTATTGCAAGCGCTCAATCATTTCATCTATATTTTCGGCATACCCAAATTTAACTTGCCCCCAACTTGTCATTCCCGGTTTTACTTTTTGCATTAACTTAAAATGTGGTGCACGCGCAACAATTTGATCGATATAAAATTTGCGCTCAGGTCTTGGTCCAACAATAGACATATTGCCTTTTAAAACACTTAGAAACTGCGGAATTTCATCAATCCTTAACTTGCGAATAAAAGCCCCAAAAGGTGTAATCCGATCATCAATTTTACTCGATAATTGCGGTCCATTACGCTCTGCATTTTGAATCATGGAACGAAACTTAATCATTTTAAATACGTTTCCATTTTTGCCCACACGTTCTTGCGCATAAAATACGGATCCGGGAGAAGATAATTTAACACCAATTGCCGTTAGAATAAAAACCGGACTTAACAAAACTATAGCCAAACTCGACAATATAATATCGAGCATTCTTTTGATACTAAATTGCCAAGCAGGCATCAAATCTGGAGAAATTTCGATAAATGGCATCATAAAACTTCCTGTAGTTTTTATATTTCCAAAAACATGCTCATAAAAAAGCGGAATGATTTTAATCACCACATCAAAAAGTTCCAGTTGCGTGATAATAGACGCAATTTGCTCCGATTCTGATTTTTCAATAGCAATAAGGACTTCTTCTATTTCAAAATCCTTCATAATCCTTGGCAAATCCGAAATACTCCCTAAATGCGATAGAAAAGGACTCATTTTGTAGGCTTTTTGATCATTTACATGGATAAAACCCACAAATTTATTTCCCGTTGAATGCTTTTGTTGTTCGAGGTCTTTAAATACTTTTAGTGCATTTTCATTGCTCCCGATTAAAAGTGTTTTGAAACCTATTTTGCGTGTGTGAATTTGCTTAATTGTCCGGTTTGTAATAAACAAGCGCCCAAAATAAGTCAACAAAAATTGACTGATAAAAAATCCAAAAAACAGTTTTGCCGGATTCGTTTCTTTAAAATGAGGATCGTCTAGAATTAGCGCAAAAAATAGTATCAATACACCAATCAATGTCGTAACAAGGGTTTCTTGCAATTCTGCGAGACGTGTTTTTTTAAAAACCCGACGATACATGCCAGCCATGACTGAGAGCAAATTCCAAAATAATGGATATAATACTAACCCAAACCAAAACAGGGAATTACTAATGAGTGTATGAAGCGTTACGGAAAATTCATCGGCCAGCAAAGACTCGCGATAGCAAAACAAACCAATCCATACGATTAGAGCTGCGCTTAAATCAGCAATTATGTATTTTAGTTTCTGGAGCGTTTTATTCATGCGCTGTTTCTTAAGAGGTAAAACGTTACGAGCATCGCATTTAGTATATACACATTGCTTGATTTCGGTTTTTATTACCTAACGATTCCAATTTAAAGTGCGGCAAATTATTCCGTTTTAAAACTTTTTTTTATTTGAATTTAAAGATTATATAAATCCTTACTGTTTCTTTACAAAAGTAATTTTTTTTGACAGCTTGAATTGCTTATTTTCGCAAAAATATTATTTAATGAAGAGGTTGAACGATACATTTAAACATCGTGGATTACGAAAAAAATTAGTGGAGACTATTCGAGCTAAAGGCATTAAAGATGAAGCTGTATTACAAGCAATTAATACTGTTCCTCGCCATCTTTTTCTGGATTCCTCTTTTTTAGCATTTGCCTATCAAGATCAAGCTTTTCCGATTGGTTCCGGTCAAACCATATCTCAGCCCTATACCGTAGCGTTTCAAACAGAATTATTGGAAATAAAACCGGGAGACACTGTATTGGAAGTGGGAACAGGAAGCGGCTATCAGGCTTGTGTTTTTGGCGAAATGGGCGCTAAAGTACTGAGTATTGAAAGGCAAAAAAGACTTTTCGAGAAAACGAAAAAATTTCTAAGTCAGTTTAATTACAGAATAAAACTCTTTTATGGCGATGGCTATAAAGGTTTACCCGCTTTCAGTCCTTTCGATAAAATAATTGTTACTGCCGGAGCCCCTTTTATTCCCGAAGAATTATTAAAACAGCTAAAAGTAGGCGGTCGTTTGGTTATTCCCGTGGATATTGATAAAAATTTACAAGAAATGACCTGTATTCGAAAAGTGGGTGAGAATGAATTTGAAAAACGGACTTATGGTCAATTTCGCTTTGTTCCAATGTTAGGCAATAAAGCCAACGATTAATTATTTTCTTTCAATTTTTCTAATCTTTGAAGCAGACTTGGATGCGAATAGTAAAAGAAAATATATGCCGGATGCGGATATACTTTAGATAAACTGTTAACCGTTAGCTTTATAAGTGCATTTCCCAATAATTTAGCTTGACCATATTTAGCAGCAAAAGCATCGGCGGCATATTCGTTAGCCCGAGAAATAAGATTAGAAAACAAAGCAAACAGTAAGCTAACCGGACTGTAGATCAATCCGAAACCAATAATCCCCAAGTAAAAAGAGGCTTGTATTTCTTCCTTATTTCCGGCAACGGCTTGCGCTAAAGCTGTTGAAATTGGACTGTCTTTTGCGATGAAAAAAGATAAAATAAACAACATAAGACCCGTTTGCAGGGTAGCACTTAAAATACCAATTAAGGTATGTTTCTTTTTATAGTGGCCAATTTCATGGGCCAAAACGGCAACTATTTCATCATCTTCCAAATCGTTAATCAATGTGTCGTAGAGAACGATGCGTTTTTTTGGTCCAACACCGCTAAAATATGCATTTGCTTTGGTCGAACGTTTAGAACCATCAATGGTATATATATTCGTTAATTTGAAACCCACTTCTTTTGCAAATTTTTCTATGGCATCGCGCAAGGCACCGGCTTCTAAAGGTTTTTGTTTATTAAAGAGCGGGACAATAATTTCGGAATAAAAAGCAGTAAATACCAAACTAATTAAACTAATAGTCAGCCAAGCAATCCACCAAAAATGAGTGCCAGATAAATTGAATAAATACACGATCAAGGCCAAGAGTCCGCCACCAAGAATGAGGGTCAAAGCTGCACCTTTGATTTTATCTAAAACAAAGGTTTTTACGCTCGTTTTATTAAACCCAAATTTTGCTTCAATACCAAAGGTATGATATATCGAAATAGGCAATAGCAACAAATCGGAAGCAAAAAACAGCATGCCGAAAAACAATAAATTCTGCAACAGGTAGTGACTGCTTATTGATCTGACCACTCCATCGAGAAATCCAAAACCTCCAAACAAGAAAAACAACATAACAAGCACAAACTGAATTCCTGAAGTAAGGAATCCGAACCTTACTTTTGCCTGTTCGTATACCTGCGATTTTTCATATTTCTCTTTATTATAAACAGCTGACAGATAAGATGGAAGCTCTTTTTGTGGATAATTGTAATTCAAAATGCTTAAACCATTTTCAAGCAGAAAATCAAAGACTAGAAAACCTATGATCAAGAAAAAAAACACAGAAGCCATTGCTATTATTTTTAGAAAACAGAAGCCTGTACGCTAAATGAATAGTGTACAGGCTTTCTTAAAAGTAATTTTAGTTTTATGTGCTCATACCACCGCAGACATGAATAACTTGTCCGGTGACATAAGAGGATAGTTCTGAAGCTAAAAATGTAGCCACATTGGCAACGTCATCTGCTTGTCCGGCACGACGCAATGGAATTGTTTTAACCCATTCTTTTCTAACATCTTCAGGTAATTTTTCTGTCATTTTAGTCTCGATAAAGCCGGGCGCAATAGCATTACAACGAATATTACGCGATCCCAATTCTTGAGCAATAGATTTTGTAAATCCAATGAGTCCTGCTTTAGAGGCAGAATAATTCGATTGACCGGCATTTCCGTTTACACCCACAACAGAACTCATATTAATGATAGAGCCGGCTCTTTGTTTTAGCATATATTTCTGAACGGCTTTTGTTAGGTTAAATACCGATTTTAAATTGATATTGATAACCATATCCCAATCCGCTTCGGTCATACGCATCAATAGATTATCGCGGGTGATTCCGGCATTATTAACCAAAATATCAATTTTATCAAAATCTTTAGCAATCTCATCAACCATTTTCTCTGATTGTTCAAAAGAACTTGCATCCGAAGCATAGCCTTTGCCTCTAACACCAAGCGCTTCGATTTCTTTAACAAGCGCTTCTGTATTTTCGTCTAACATAAGATCGGAAAAAGCTACATTAGCTCCTTGCTGAGCAAATTTTAAACATATCGTACGACCAATTCCACGCGACCCTCCGGTTATGAGAGCGGTTTTTCCTTCTAAAAGTTTCATTCGTAAATAGTTTTATAAATATTAGGTTAGGTCTCGCATATGAGAATTTTCACCTGTTATAGTTTTAACGAATATGCTCGTTTTAAAAAAGTAAGCAATTATTACTTTCTTGTTTTTACGGGTCAAAGATAAAAAAAAAGCGAGAGTAGCAAATAGTTTAAATATCACATTCAATACATTGAATATCATATATTTAAATTTAAACTGATTTTAAACAAAAAGAAATTACTTCGAATTTTCTTCGTTAAGCAGGTTGTAAATACTCGATTTACCAATATCCAATTTATCAGCGACGACGCGAACTTTATTGTCGTATTTCTTAAGAAAATACAAAACAATTTTATTGTAATATTCTTTCATCGTTAATTCCGTTGAAAAAATATCTTCTACAGCGCCTAAAGAACTAAAATTGATATCTGAATCTTCAATAACATTGCTATTCGATAAAACGGTAGCCAATTCGATTACTGATTTTAATTCTCTTACATTTCCCGGAAAATGATAGCCTTTTAGTTTTTCTTGTGCTTTAACACTTAAACTTTTGGGTTCTAATTCGTTTTCCTCACAAAAATTGTTGATAAAATGACGCGCTAAAATCAAGACATCGCCGTTTCGCTCTCGCAATGGCGGAATATGGATAGGCAATCCCAACAAGCGATAATAAAGGTCTTCGCGAAAGGTACCGGCTCTGACCAGATCGGCCAAATTTTTATGGGTAGCAATGATGAGTCGCGTATCAATTTTTATAACCGTATTTCCTCCTACTCGCGACAATTCATTTTCCTGGAGAACACGCAATATCTTACTTTGCATATTCAAATCCATATCCCCTATTTCGTCGAGAAAGAGGGTTCCCTTACTGGCTTCTTCAAATTTTCCAATCTTGCGCGAATTGGCACCTGTAAACGCCCCTTTTTCATATCCAAACAATTCACTTTCAATTAATTCTGATGGAATTGCAGATACGTTAACAGCTACAAAAGGCCCATCTGTTCGACTCGAATTATAATGAATTGCCTTAGCTACTAAATCCTTTCCGGTTCCTGTTTCGCCGGTTACCGACACATTAATATTTGTTTTTTTTGCTTTTTCGATAAGTGTAAAAACTTCTTTTAATGAGTCGCTGTTGCCCACAAATAAATTCGACAATTCAAATTTCTTATTTACTTCCGCCTCTAGTTGTTCAATCTTTTTTTCGTAGCCCGATAATTTCCTGACTTTTTCCATCGACATCCACAAGCGATCTTTTAACTCCTGATCTTTTACAATATAATCAAAAGCGCCCTCTTTTAAAAGACTAACCGCAACCCGAATATCACTTTGTGCAGATATTATGATTACCGGAAAATTCTTGTTGTAATTATGAAAACTCTGCATCACTTCCATCCCGTTCATTCCGGGCAAATTATAATCCAGAATAATTAAATCGGGATTTTGATAGCGTTGAGCCAAAGCATCTTTACCATTGGTAAAAAGTTCTATTTCATTTTCCGGATTGAGCGACAAATAATAGAGAATGGATTTTCCAAAAATCACATCGTCTTCAACTATAAATATTTTCAAAATATGGACATTTTTCCAACAAATATACAATTTCAATTTCACAATCAAAAATTTGATTTTATAAAAAATTAGTACAGCCGAAAGAATGAAGTCTATATAAGGATTTGTACATTTGCATTTAAAATACAGAAAAATGAACAAAAAAAACACAACCTTAATACTCTACCTTTTCGCTTTTATTTTTTTCTTTTCTACAGCTGTTCAAGGACAAAATCTTAAAAAAGTCAGCATAGGTTTTTATAATTTAGAAAACCTCTTTGATACGATTGACACGCCTGAAGTAAGAGATACGGAATTTACACCTTCGAGTGCAAAAGCATGGAACACACAAAAATACTATGAGAAACTCGATAATATGGCGAAAGTGATTTCTGAAATCGCTCTTGACATTACTCCGGAAGGACTTGCTGTATTGGGCGTTTGCGAAGTTGAAAATAAAGAAGTGCTTGAAGATTTGGTAAAACGGCCGGCTTTGAAAGATCGGAATTATCAAATTGTTCATTACAATTCTCCCGATAAAAGAGGTATTGATGTGGCCTTGATTTATCAAGCTTCTATGTTTGTACCCGAAAGTAGTTTTCATTTTCCTTTAACTATAGAAGGAAAATTGGATTTTTATACACGGGATCAATTGCTAGTGAATGGAAAATTACTTGGTGAAGAAGTCCATTTCTTGGTCAATCACTGGCCCAGTCGAAGTGGTGGAGAAGAACGTTCTCTTCCCTTGCGTAATGCTGCCGGCGATTTAAGTCGTTCGATTTCTGATTTTATTCTAAGCATGGATTCAAAAGCCAAGATTATAACGATGGGCGATTTAAACGACGACCCATTCAATGCAAGTGTTTCGGAACATTTAAAGGCAACATCTAATTTGCAATTGTTAAAAGAAAACTATTTTTATAATCCATTTGCTTTGTTGCATAATCCGGATAATTACGGAACGCTAGCTTACCGTGGAAAATGGAATCTATTCGATCAAATTATCCTTACTCCTGCCCTTTTAAAAGGCAAAAAAAACAAATGGCATTTTGAAAAAGCTTTTGTTTTTGATGCCGATTACTTGAGAAATGCGGATGGAAAATACAAAGACCTTCCATTTCGTACTTATGGGGGTAATACGTATCTAGGAGGATATAGCGATCATTTCCCTGTTTATATTCTTTTGAAAAGGTAATAAAATCCCTTTTTGGCAAAGGTTTTCTTGATAAGATCTAAACGTTAAAGCGGATATTTAAAATATCGCCGTCGGCGACTTCGTAATTTTTTCCTTCAATAAAGAGCTTGCCTTTATCGCGACAAGCGGCTTCCGAGCCAAGTGCCACAAAATCATCGTAATGCATCACTTCAGCACGAATAAATCCACGTTCTAAATCGCTATGAATAACGCCAGCCGCTTCCGGAGCTTTAGTTCCTTTTTTAATGGTCCAAGCTCTGTTTTCTTTATCGCCAATGGTAAAAAACGATTGGAGATTTAACAAATTATAGGCCGCTCGAACAAGTTTATCAACACCAGGCTCTTCTAGACCGGCATCAGACAGGAATTCTTTTCTATCTTCAGCATCTTCCAACTCGGCAATTTCGGCTTCTAAAGCACCTGCAATAATTAATATTTGTGGATTTTCACCTTCCAAACCGGCTTTTAATCGATCGACATAAGCATTGCCATTTACGGCAGATTGATCATCCACATTACAAACGTAAAGCATGGGCTTATCCGTTAGCAAATACATATCGTTGATATACGTTTTCTTATCTTCGGCATTGACTTCAAAATCGCGCACATTGCGCATGTCTTCCAAATGTGCTTTAAGTTTACTCAGTACTTCAATGCCCTGCTTTGCACTTTTATCGCCAGTTCGAGAAAGCTTTTCCATACGTTGAAGTTTACGTTCAACCAAATCTAAATCACGCACTTGCAATTCGAAATCGACAATTTCTTTATCTCTCAATGGATCAACAGAACCTTCGATATGAGGTAAATTCTCATCGTCGAAACAACGCAAAACATGAATTAAAGCATTGGTTTGTTGTATATCGGCAAGGAATTTATTGCCTACACCTTCGCCTTGACTCGCTCCTTTTGTAAGTCCTGGAATATCAACCAAATCTACAGTTGCATGAACTATTTTTTGAGCAGCGATGAGCTTATCGATTACATACATTCGTGGGTCGATTACATTAACCATTCCCACATTGGATTTATTTGTTGAAAAGGCAAAATTTGATATTACTGCCTTAGTATTTGAAACACAGTTAAATATAGTTGTCTTTCCGATGTTTGACAAACCAATGATTCCACACGTTAACGCCATTCTTTTGCTTAGTTTTATAGGTATAAGAATTCGATAAATTTCTTATTTCGAAAATTTGTGCAAAGATAGACTATTTGATTTGTTCTACACAAGATTTGATTTATAAATCAAACCCTTTCCCAAGTTTGTGTTTCGTGATTAAATTGCTTAATCACTCGGCAAGGATTTCCTACGGCTACCGAAAATGGAGGAATACTTTTGGTTACCACACTCCCCGCTCCAATTTGGCATCGCTTGCCAATGGTTACACCGGCAACAACAACCGAATTGGCGCCAATATGTGCCTCTTCCTCTATAATAATTCCTTTAATATCAAGCTCTTGAACACTTGAATTAACAGTACCATCTTTGTATCCGTGATTAAAACCACCAAGAAATACATGTTGCCCTGTCCCGCTTCCGTCTTTCATAGTAACCGGCCCTATAATTACCGTTCCTATGCCTACCCGACATCGATTTCCAATCAGAACATCACCAACGCCATTATTAATGGTCGTGAAACTTTCGACCACCGAATCGTTTCCGACATTAAACTTATTGTATGGAAATACATCAAGTCGAGAATTTCTTCTTCTGATCAAACTGTTTTTTCCTTTTTTATGAAAAAAAGGGTTAACAAATAAGCGAATCCAAACACGTGGTCTTGGTCGGCGTGGTGGATGAATTGTCCACATCACGAATTTCTTTAATCGGGGGTCGGACTTTAATTTTTCTTTTAAACTCATATCGCTTTATTCTGGCCATCCTTTTTCAAAAGAATCGATGTATTTATAAATTTCTTTAACATTGTTTTCCCAGCTGTGGCTCAATCCACAAGCTCTTCTTTTTTGCTGCAAGTTTTCCGCATCTTCGTCGAGTGCCAATTGCACTTTTTCCACCCATTCGGCATGGCTCGAAGCCAAATAAGTATCTGCTTTGAAATATTCCATAGCTTTTGTTGCTGTTGCTGCAGTTGGTTTTCCCATGGCCAAATATTCATCGATCTTTCTGGGGTAATTCCCAATGGTAGCATCGTTTACCAACTGTGGATTCATACAAACATCAAAGCCTTTAATATAAGTTGGCAAAATGGATGAATCGCGACTGCCCAAAAAATGAACATTGGCTATTTGATGCAATTCAGAATTTTTAAAATTATCGTCTTCCGGACCTACCAACACAATTTGCCAATCTTTTTTGGTTTTTGCCATATAAACCAATAAATCGATATCTAAACGGCGACTGGAAAGGAATCCGACATAACCTATAATGGGATGTTTGATTGGATTCAAATCGTCAGCTATTTTAATTGAATTATCCTCATCATTAAATAAGCTGACATCACAACCTTGACCCACCATATAAGAATGCTTATTGTATTGGGCGCCGTATTCGGCATAAAGTGTGCTATTATTGACAACCACATCCGCTTTGGCTATAAGTTGGGGTTCTAAACGAAGTCCATGTTTTCTCCAATACGGATTTTTGGTTAAATAATCGCGCATATAATAAACATAGGTTTTGGGCTTTAAAATCTCTTTTAAATAGAGCCCCAAAAACATGGAGCTATCATTAAAAATGATAAAATCTTTAAATCCTAAGCGATCGATAGCCGATTGAATATCTTTTGCAAAACGGGCATTTCGTTTTTTATTGATTAGATCGTATAAAAATCCGTCAGGAAGAAAATTGATAGATTCAACCATTTGCTTTGGGTAGAGATTCCAGAGATTCTTTTTTATTTCAACCAAATCCGTTTCCAAACCTTGACTAATACGAATGCGTTTAGCAATCCGTTCGTCTTCTTTCGCTTTTTTCTTCGTATTTCTGTCTAATGGCGCATTTACATAGAGCACACGATTAAAACGGGACATTTCTTCAGCAATATTTTTACAATTGCTTCCGATTTCGATATCCCAAGCTTGAATTCCTACAACAATGATGTCTCTTCCAATAATCATTTCATTTTATTTTTGATTTCTTTACTGCTTGTTCCGGAGCTGCTGTGTTTTGTATGCAAAAATTGTTTGTTCGCTCCTTTTAATTTAAGCAGCGACAAGAACATCAAGAAAAATCCCTTTGGTAATAACCATATTGCTTTTAGTGTTTGAATGGAATAAAACTTAGCCGGTATAGAAAGGAAAAAAGTAAGTACAACGAGCGCAAACAATCCTATCCAAGCATAAGCCATTATACTTGGTAAAAAGAAAAGACTGATAAAAAAGATAATACTCATAAAGCCCAATAACAATATCCGCGGTGGAAGAAAAGTATGAAAGGCTTTATTAAAATAATCGATATTTCCTTTGGTAATTAAAGCAATTAAACTTGCAAGGAAAAATCGTTTAAAATAAACCCATTGCGCACTCAGCCATCGGCGTCGTTGATGCTGAAAAACTTCGGCTTTTTGTACTTTCTCATCATAGCAATAGGCATCGTGGATATATTCTATGGTAATACCATCACGACACATTTTCAAATCAATTTCCTTATCGAATCCTCCGATGGCGTGGACATCTTTCATCAGTTGCTTGAAAAAGCGATATTCAAAAGCCATCCCCGAACCAATAATGGCGGAAGAAACGCCCATTATTCGAGCACCTTTTCTGAAAATATGATTGTTAATTTCTTCTGAAATAGCATCGAGCACAGCAAAACCGGTATCTGCATTTTTGGCCACGCGGTGACCTTGAACCGCAATGTATCCTGCTTGAAAGGCTTCATTCATTTTGATCAGAAAATCGTCGGCAATTAAATTATCGGCATCCAAAATCAGCGCTACATCGTAGTCATCGCCAAGCACTTCCATCGCTTTATTTAAGGCTTTCGATTTGGTGCTCTTTTCAAAAGAAACTTCGATCACTTTAATTGGGAGTTCACGCAAAGCAGATAAAGTCTCAGCTTGGTATGAATCGGCAATAGCAACGACATCAAATTTATCTTTGGGGTACTCCTGATCGAGTGCATCGCGACAAACCTCAACAATTATTTCATCTTCTTTATAGCCGGGAATTAAAATGGCAAATTTCCGTTGAATATTGTCTTTTACCGATTTTTTCCGGTAGCGGAACAAACCGGCAAAAGCAAAAATAAAAATGTATAAACTCGTAATGGCTAGGTAGGCATAAAATATCCAAAGTAATATTTCTAAAAAAAGGAGAATGCTATTCATATTATGGTTTATTTCGTTTCTAAATGTGGGCTAAGATGAACTTTTTTGGCTCTTATATTATAGATATGCCAAAAAATGGCTTTATTATAAGCTCTTATAAATTTGGGACCCCCTTTAATTGCGCTAGTTACTGCGTTTTTCGGGATAGCAACCAATATTTGATAAAGTAAAGCTAAAAAATAAGTGAATCCGGTAAAATTTCGTCTTAAATATAATATTCTGTTTCGCGTCATATAATAAGCGCGCAAAGCACTTACTCGACCTCCGGTTGAAATGGATTCTTTGTGATAGACCAGCGAATTATGGACATAATAAATTTTATATCCCGCATTTCGAATGCGATGGCCCCAGTCAAGTTCTTCGTAATATAAAAAGAAAACATCGGCCATTAAACCCACTTCTTTTATCACGCGCATAGGAATCATCATTGCAGCACCATGGCCATAGGATGCCTCTGCGTCTTCTTCATATTGACCCAAATCCTTTTCGCCAAAACCTCTAGCTCCACCACGTTGAGTAATCGGATTAATTGATTCGTAACCAACATATTGCAGAGTGTCAGGAGTATTATAAAATCTTATTTTTGGACTTACAATTCCTATTTCCGCTTGGTTTTCCATTTTGTCTACCAAGGGTTCTAAAAAATCAGGCTCCACTTCCGTATCGTTATTAAGCATCAGGATGTATTTCCCTTTTGCAACATGAAAACCTAAATTATTCCCACCGGCAAAACCTAAATTGCGCTCACTTTGAATATAAACTATATCAGGATATTTTTCTTTTACAATTTCGGGATTATCACAAGGACTGGCATTATCAACTATAATAATTTCGTAATTTGGATAGGAAATCTGTTTTAATGACTTGATCATTTCGAGGGTAATCTCAGGATGGCCATATTGAACAGAAACAATAGAAACTAGTGGTCTTTCAGTCATATATTTTTTTTAAATACGCGATAAAAATCCGAAATGCTAATCAATTTAAAATCGCGATTCTAAATTACAAAAATTTAAGAGGGAGCAATTAAAAAATAAGACTTTATTAAAACAAAACGTTTTTTATGGCAAAAAGAGCCCTTACAATTTGGGATTGTCATGTATTTCTTTGTTGAAAATATTTCGAAAATTCCAAAGAATACCCGACCAATAAGCTCGAGCTAATTTCCCACGTCCCTTTATCAAATAAACCAATCCATTCTTTCCGATGGCAATAATTAATTGATACAATAGG
>JBFHQD010000060.1:0-14946 GCA_041592395.1 Bacteroidales bacterium
ATGGGCAGTCGTTTTATTTTCAATCAACATAATTTTACATTCTTCTTTTGAAGAAACGCGATGATTTAGGCCTTTTTTTACAATAAAGAGATCGCCTTGGCTCATCGTAAAAGCATCTTTGCCTTCAATTTCAAACAGCAAACTGCCATCTAAAATATAAAACAACTCATCTTCGTTTTTATGCTTATGCCAGGGAATATCTTCTCCTTTTATCTTTGCAACTTTTACGTAAACATCATTTACTTCTCCTATTATTTTAGGCGAAAAGTACGCGTCAAGGGTATCGAAATGACTTAATAATTTCATCTGAGTTTATTTTTAAATCACCCATTTAAGCGGGTGTTTTCTGTTAGGCTAAGATATAAAATGTATTTGTTTTGATGTCTTTATCCTTCTGTTGTTTAATGTTAAAATGCGGCGATATATAAATTTAATGACTTTTGTGTATTTTTTATGTTTTTATAAAATGTTTAAAAACAGGTAGATATAATTTATTTTTATTGAAAATTAAGAATAACTAAATTTTTGGCAAAGATTTTGAATAGGTATATAAAAATGATTAACTAAAAATTAAGGCCATGAAAAAATTTAGCATAATACTAGCCCTCTTGTTTTTTGTATTTGCAGCAGAAGCGCAAACTACAGAGAAAACAAAGCGTACAAAAGAAAGTAAAGTATCTGCACGCAGCTCGACTAAAAAGAGTGAGAAACCGACCAAAACAAAAATAGTTAAAACACCTACAGTATCTAAATCGACTTCTTCGCGAAGCAGTAGAACAAATAGTGTTCAAACTTCGAATCCTTCAAAAGCGACAGCAAGTCGATCTAGTAGCTCACCAAGGACTTATAGAACAGATAAAAAAACGAATACGGCTGCGAGAACATCTGCAAACAGAACCAGTAGAAGCAGTACAATCTCAAACACGCAGACAAGAAATACAACTAGTCGCAGCACGGCTACAAGAAGCAATTCAAGCGCGACTTCGGCGAAAAGCAGTTCTAGAAGCAATACTTCAAGTGTGGTAAATGCTCCTCGGAATTACAATACGCACTCAATTACCAATCGTAGCTATAAGCCAAGAACATCAGAAAGAGATGCTGTAGCACGCAGAAGCTTTGTTATAAATAGACCAAGCAGAGTGAATAGAGTAGCGCCAAAGATGCATTATAATTATCAGAGTATCGACTACAGAAGAAGGCATAAACCTTATATTGTTCCTCGATTGTTTGATATTATTTGGGATGCCTCTATGTATCGCACTTACCGAAGCTGGTATCCGGAATTTAACCTTTGGTATTATCCCTATGGTTATCGAATTCATACCGTATCGGCCTATGATGTGTATAGTTATATTGGTGAAATAGCCCGCGTTTATGGTCGAGTTTCAGAAGTTTGGTATTCCGACCAAAGCAATGAATATTTCTTATACATAGGCGGTCCTTATCCTTATCAAGATTTTACAATTATTTTAGAAGCAAGAGATGCAAGAAGATTTAGTAGGGATCCCATTCGCTTTTTTACAAATAGAAATATTGCCTCAACGGGTTTGGTAAGTTTATTTGAAGATAAGCCGGAAATGCAGATCAGAAAAGCACGTCAAATCAGTTTGTACTAAAATTTAATAAATCGGTTTATAATGAGGCTCGGTCTTTCGATCGGGCCTTTTTTTTGTGTTTATTTCTAGCATCATTAATAGAAAGCTTTGCCTAAAATGAATTTGACTTGGAGGCAAATGCAAACAAAGCGGATGATATACTAAAAAAAATGTTTAATTTTAACCCACACATAATCAAAATTAATAAACATAAACCTAAAATCATGCCTAAAACGAGTAAAAAAGGATGGATGATTGCAAGCATCCTTGCCATATTATTTATGGTTTCCAGTTTGCAAGTGAATGCGCAAAGAAATCGGAAAAAATCGAATGAGCCGAGTAATCAATTTGAACTGACAGATCAAATGTTAAATATGCTCAGTTTCAGAAGTATTGGACCGGCAGCTTATTCCGGCCGAATTGCCGATTTGGCTGTAAATCCGAAGAATACATCAGAATATTATGTAGGCGTTGCCTCCGGCGGCCTTTGGAAAACAATGAACCACGGTACAACTTTTGAACCTATTTTTGATGATCAACCGGTTTATTCGATCGGTTGTTTGGCTATGGATCCAAACAATTCGAATGTTGTGTGGGTTGGAACAGGAGAAAATAATTCGCAACGGAACCTTAGCTATGGCGATGGTGTTTACAAAACCACCGACGGCGGTAAGTCGTTTACGAATATGGGATTGAAAACCAGTTCTCAGATTGGTAAAATTATGATCGATCCACGAAACAGCAATGTTGTTTATGTTGCGGCTCAAGGTCAAGCTTGGGGCCCGGGCGGAGAGCGTGGATTGTATAAAACTACAGATGGCGGAAAAAGCTGGAAACGTATCCTCGAAATTGGAGAATATACCGGTGTTTCGGATATGGAAATGGATTTGAATAATCCTGATATTCTTTACGCTGCATCGCATCAACGCGAACGTAGGGTGTATTCTAAAATTGATGGCGGACCGGAATCGGCTATTTATAAATCTGTGGATGCAGGTGCTACCTGGACAAAATTAACTAAAGGTCTTCCTAGAGGAGATGTTGGTCGTATTGGTTTGGCTTTATCGCCTGCAAATTCAAATATTCTCTATGCTGTAATCGAACTTCCCGGAAATAAGGGTGGCGTTTATCGGTCGGTTGATATGGGCGAAAGCTGGGAAAAAAGAAGCGATAAAATTGCCAGTAGTCCGCAATATTACAACGAAATTTATGCCGATCCAATTAATCAGGATCTCGTTATTTTAATGGATACGCGTAACGGATTATCGCGCGATGGCGGAGCAACTTGGGAAAATATTGAAGGAAGAAATAAGCACGTGGATAATCATGCCATTTGGATAGACCCCAACGATACCAATCATTATTTGGTGGGATGCGATGGTGGTTTATACGAAACCTATGATCAAGCTCAAACCTGGCAATTTAAAAGTAACTTGCCCATAACCCAGTATTATCACGCTCGCGTCGACAACGATTATCCATTTTATAATGTTTATGGAGGTGCACAAGATAATGGGAGTTGGTTTGGTCCATCTCAGACTCATCGCAGAGCCTTGGTTAATGCCGATTGGACTTACACCATTGGTGGTGATGGTTATTTGTCGATTCCCGATCCGGAAAACCCCGGAATTTCTTATCACGAATCGCAATATTGCGGACTAAGAAGATACGACGAAACGACCGGAAACAGTGTTTCTATACAACCTCAGCCTACCATAGAAGAAGAATATCGGTGGAATTGGAATACACCTTATTTCATAAGTCCTTTCGATTCTAAAACCTTATATGTAGGAGGAAATTATGTATTGAAAAGCACCGATATGGGTGGGAGCTGGAAAAAAATAAGTGGTGATTTAACACGACAAATTGATCAAAACAGTTTGCCTATGATGGGTAAAATGTGGCCTCCTGAAGCGGTTGCTAAAAATATGTCCACTTCGGCTTTTGGAAATATTTTTGCTTTGGCTGAATCGCCTTTGAAAAAAGGAATGCTTTATGTAGGAACTGATGACGGTTTGATTTGGATTAGTGAGGATGACGGCGAAAATTGGACGAAATTCAATGCCTTTCCGGGTGTTCCGGATATGACCTTTGTCAATTATATTTTACCTTCGCAACATAATGAAGGCACGGTTTATGCTTGTTTCGACGGAAGAAAAAACAGCAGCGACTTTACACCTTACTTGATAAAAAGTACGGACAAAGGTAAAACTTGGACTTCGATAGCGTCAAACCTTCCATCCGGAACGGTATATGTTATTCAAGAAGATTTTGAAAACCCAAACCTTTTGTTTGTTGGAACAGAATGGGGCGTGTGGACAACGATTGATGGCGGAAAAAAATGGGTTCAAATTAAAAAGGGAATTCCTACAATTATGGTTAAGGATATGGCTATTCAAAAACGTGAAAACGACCTGGTTGTCGCTACTTTTGGACGTGGATTTTATGTTTTGGATGATTATTCCGCATTGCGCGAATTAAGTAAGGCGCAAACGGATAAAGAAGCCTATATGTTTGCTATTGAGGAAGCGCTATTGTATTTCCCGGCAAGCAATTTAAATTATCAGGGCGATGTTCATTTCAGTACACCAAATCCAAATCCTTCGGCTACTTTTAAATACTATATTCAAAAAGGTCATCAATCTTTGAAGCAAAAACGGATAGAAGCTCAAAAAGCCGCCGAAAAGTCGGGCGGAATCTATCCTTATCCTACCGAAGAAGAATTGATGGCTGAAGAAAATGAAGCGCGGCCTACGCTTATATTTACTATTTATGATGAAACCGGAAATGTAATGCGTAAACTGACGACTTCATTACGAAGTGGATATAACAGCATCGATTGGGATTTGAGTTACCTGACCAATAGAGGACCTAAAGTTCCTCCCGGAAACTATAAAGTGGCTATTGATAAAAATGTGGATGGTAAATTTACCCGATTACTCGATCCTCAGTTGTTTAAGGTAAAAGCTTTGGCAAATGCTTTAGGTACTCCGAATTATGCAGCGAATTTTAATTTCTTGAAAAACGTGAGTGATCTGAATGCACAAGTTACTGCAGCTAATGGTAAGATTGACGACATGAATAAGCGCATCGCAAATATGATGAAAAATTTAGCAACGATGCCTGTTGAAGCCAATGTTTTAGTCGATAAAATGGACGCTATGCAAAAAGAATTAGACGCAGTTGCAAAAGTAGTAATTGGTGGTTTTGGTGCGAAAAATAGTGTTTCAAGTCGTATCCGTTTTGCTCAATACACGACCTATTCTGCAAATGTGGATATTACAGGTACGCAAAAAGAACAATTTGAAATTGCAAAGCGCGATTTTGATGCTCAAGTTCCGACCTTGGATAAATTGTTTGATACTCAACTTCCGGCGCTTGAAAAAGAGTTTGAAGACCTTGGCGGCATTTTATTTAATAATCAACCGGAACGACGCCGTTACTATGACGAAGAATTGTAGTTTTCGTTCGGTTTGACTAATTGAAAAAGCCTCTTCAAACTTGCTTTGAGGAGGCTTTTTTTAATGCTCGACTTTATTGCTTAATTGGCTATTGAGCATAGGTTAATAAAAAGATTTACAAGGCATTAACTCCAAACAGATAGCCTATTAAAGCGGTAATACCCATAGCCACAGTTCCCCAAAACGATATTCGTAGAACAGCTCTTTTGATATTGGAACCACCGGTTTTGGCGGCGATAATGCCCAATACAATTAAAAAGACCAAAGCGAAAATATATTGCAAATATACCATCAGTTGAACACTTGCAAATAAGGCAACCAGCAAAGGCAATAGTCCACCAAAAACGAAGGAGGCCCCCGAAGCAAAAGCAGCCTGAAAAGGTCTTGCTTGTGTGATTTCATTAATGCCCAGTTCATCTCTGGCATGTGCTTCTAAAGCATCGTGTTCGGTTAATTGCTCGGCCACTTTAACCGCTAAATCTTTGTCTAACCCGCGCTCTTCGTATATTTTAGCTAACTCTAATAATTCTTGTTCGGGCATCGATTCCAATTCATTGATTTCGCGTTCAAGATCGGAGCTTTCTAAATCGGCTTGGGAGCTTACAGAAACATATTCGCCAGCGGCCATGGATAAAGCGCCGGCAACTAATCCGGCAAGACCTGCCAAAACAATGGGATCTCGTGTATGGCTGGCTGCGGCAACCCCTATTATTATACTTGCTGTTGATAAAATTCCGTCATTTGCACCCAATATGGCTGCTCTTAACCAACTGCTTCGGTTTACGTAGTGCTTTTCAATCATTTTATTTCGTTTAATCTTTTTAAAATACGGTTTACTATAGAGATCAATGGGCTGATTTTAAATGGAAAACAAAGACCATTGAAATCTTTTTTATCAGCATAAAATACAAAAAAAACGAATAGTTTATGATTTTTGATTCGGCGCTTCAATTAAATCCCACTTATTGCCGTATAAATCGGCAAAAACAGCAACAGTTCCATAGACTTCCGTTTTTGGTTTTTGTATTATTTCTACCTTTTGATCGATAAGGTTTTGATAATCTCTCTCGATATTGTCTGTATACAGAAATAAAAAAACATGGCCTCCGCTTTGATTTCCGATGAGATTCTCTTGCGCTTTGTTTTTGGCTTCTGAAAGGAGCAATTTGCTTTCGCTACTTCCTTTAGGTGCTACTAAAACCCAGCGATTGCTTTCGCTTTGTTTGATATCTTCAATTAATTCGAAATGAAGCTTTTCCGTGTAAAATTGGATGGCTTCGTCGTAATTCTTAACAAGTAAGGTAATATGTGCTATATGTTGTTTCATAAACTAATGCTTAGGTTTAAAGAGATGGAAAAGAGCAGCTTGATCCAACTCCGTCTTAGGCTTGAATTGATTCGCATTTCCAGGTCCAAATATAGTGCAAGTCATCGGAAATGCCTTTCCTTTTTTCCTCTATTTTAATCCAACGACCTCCTAATCCTTTATGTTTTGCGCTTAATTCGAAATGAGCCATAGCAATCCCCATATCTATTTCGTGCAGTCCCATTTCGTTATAGCGTTTATTGATTATTTTCTTAAAAAAGTGGAATTCCTCCGATTTCTTATCATAAAACACGCGCCAAGGTTGTGTGTTTCCCGAAGATGGGCCTAATCGGAGCATTTCTAAAACATCGGCATAGGAGGGGATTTGCTTTGGTGTTAAAGGTGAGTTCGTGCTTAAATCAAAGAACATCGTTTCCCAATCGTTGCGTTTATTTGCTTTGATAGACATTCTTACCAATCGCTCACCAACCGATTGTTTTTCGGCATAGCCAAGAATTAAAATGCTGGGAATTTCATATCCGTTTCGGATGTGTATTTCTTTGAAATAATTGGGATCGAAATAGCCTACCCAACAGCTGGAGATATTGAGTTCGCTGGCTTTTAATAAGACTTTTTCCATGGAATAACCGTAATTGATTCTTGATTCAGGACAGGCTTTGGAACTACCTAAAACGTAAGTGTTATGCCCTTGAATCATCCCGTAATTAATTTTTAAAGGAATTTCATTTTCCTCTTTTTCGATGATTTGAAATTTAATGGATTCTTGATCTAAACCAAGCGCAATAGCCTTCATGTATTTTTCTAATACAGCTTTGTCATTTTTGTTTAATTGCTTGGGTATATAGGTGCGACAGGATTTACGGTTTTTAATAATTTCGATGATATCCATATTTTAATTTCTCTACAGTTGATTGTAAAAAAGGCTTTTGTATGAGTTAAGATACAAAAGCCTTTTTAGTCAATGTTTATAAATCATTTTTATAAGAGCATTATCTTTTATTTGCTTTTTTCTCTCTTTTTTCTGCTCTTTTTTCTTTTGCAGTTTTTAGCGGCTCTTTTTTAACTGCTTTTTTTGCATCTTGTGATTTTGCCATGAGCTTAAATTTTAAAGGTTAATTACCAATTTTAATCAAACATCATTTTACGATGCGATTTTGCAAAAATAACTGCAAATTCTATCCAATTCAATAGTAGGCCTCAATCTTTTTCAGGAGATAGCATTTTATAGGCAAATCCGGCAGAACTGGCTCCATCGGCAAAGCCAGTAATTAATTCAGGATAAGCCCTGCCAGTAAGGCATTACTGCATCCTCTAATACCAGCCATAAAGTTCCGATAAATTCTGCAACTAATTTTTTCATACAATTCGTTTTTAGGGTTATTCATAAAATAAAGACTACGTAATTGTATTTTTAAATTTGTTCTGTCGCAAATAGAATAGAATTATAATGTATGGAGTTGATAATGAAAAAAATAGGTATGAATTTTAGCGTTTAGCTATTTAAAAGAGGAGATCGGGAGAGAAAATTTCTTAGAAATTCCATTGCAGTCGACTAAAATACATCTGGCCAATATCGCCATATTCGGAGCCGTTTTCTCCCCAAAAAGTTTGTGCAATAAAATAGAGGCTCACATTATTGTTTAGCGAAATATTTAGCGAAGGCCCAATATAAAATGAGTTGTCAAATGGATTTACCATAGTCGATACATCCAAATTTATTAATGGAGTAATAGGGTAGGAGGCGCTGGCAAAAAGATTGGCTAAAGATTTGGTATAATCCAAAGCCGAAATATTTTCCATCATCGTAAACATGGAGCGGGTTACTTTATCGGTTGTACCGGCGGAGTTAAGTAAAGCACCTATATTTATAAAGAGATTGTTTTTAAACATGTAGTTAGTTCCAAGCGTTGCAATTAATGTTTCTTTTTCATCTACACTGTTTGATTTTGGTATATAATATGCCGCTTCGCCATTAAATCCGGCTCCGCCAATACTTCCTGAAAATCCAAACCCGGCTACCCAATATTCGTCGTTCATCAAGCCTCCCATGAGCTGAAAATCGTAGTTCCAGCGATTGAAAGCATATTTTGCGGCATAAGTGGATTGGTTTTGAGCATCAATTTTATAGGCCAATTCAACGGATGAGGTCATTCCGGTAAAATATTGAAAACGCACAGCATCGCTTCCCGGTCGTTCAGGATAATTAAAATCGAGGTAATTAAAACTATTGAAAATATCGTTGGGTTGCCATACCATATTTACGCCCCAATTGATGCGTTGTCGTCCGATAGTTAAAGTCAGTTTTTTCCCATTGTATTGAAGAAACAGGCGGTCGATGTTCGAAACCAAAACACCATTCTCGTTTTGCGACCAAGCATGGGTTAAATTTATCCATCCCGGATCATCGGTATACATGGCATTATAAATTCCGTTTAGATTACTATTAAGTTCGTAAACGATGTCGCCAAAAATGTAACTTGTACGCAGACCCATTTGAAAATGAATCTTGCTATTTGGATACCAATTCAGATTTAGACGGTTGTTGAGGCTGCTGTAGCTGTACAGCTTATTTAGATCTAAACCTAAAGTTGCAAGGTTATCGCCTTTTAATTTCCAATACACAGGCATTCCTTCTACGCGGCCATCCACGGTGAATTTGCTTTGACCAAAAGTCAACATGCTTGTAAGCAATAAGGCGATAAATAATGCTTTTTTCATCATCCTGATTTTTATTTTTTTATTTATCTTTTTGCAACATTGAGATTAATTTTTTCCGTAAAAGCATCAAAGGACTTCTTTAAGGCAAACACAAAGGTTATTTTTCATCCATCCTGATATCATCTGTTACTTGCCCATCCGTTAATGTTATCAACCTTTTTGCGCGATTTATAACACGCTGATCGTGCGAGGAAAAGATAAATGTAATATTATATTTTCGGTTCATTTCCGCCATCATGTCCAATAAATCTTCGGTGGCTTTTGAATCCAAGTTTGCCGTTGGTTCATCGGCCAAAATAAATTTTGGTTTTGAAGCTAAAGCACGCGCAACTGCAACTCTTTGTTGTTGTCCCCCCGATAGTTGTCCGGGGCGAACATCAAATTTTTCACCGATTCCAACTTGCTCCAAGAGTTCTTTGGCTCGATCGCTGCGCTCCTTTTTCGATTTCCCTTGCAGCTCCATAATAAAGGCAATATTTTCGCCTGCACTAAGCACGGGAATCAAGTTATACGATTGAAAAACGAACCCGATATTTTGCAAGCGATAATCGATTAATTGTCGCGAGCTCAAATCAGAAATGTTTTTTCCATCGATGATCACATTTCCCTTACTCGGTTTGTCTAATCCCCCCACCATATTGAGGAAGGTCGTTTTTCCACATCCCGAAGGCCCAACAATGGCAGTAAATTCGCCTTGTTCAAATTCTAAATTAATACCACGAACAGCATGCACTGGAACAGCAGTTTCGTCGTATGTCTTGTGAAGATTTTCTATTTTTATAATGGACATCATAATTTTTTTAAATAGATTAACGCTTTATTTATTCTCTTATAGCTTCGGCCGGATGCATGCTTAATGCTTTTAATGCCGGATATATGGAAGCCAAAATGGCCGTTATCATGATCATAAAACTCACTTCTACATAAAATGAAAAGGGTGCTTCGGGATAAATAATAGAATTGATGCCATAGGCATTCATTCCTTCAGCAACCGCACTCAAATCTAAACCGTATTTCTGAAAATAAGCGATAAATGCTGCGCTGATGAGCATTCCGACTATTCCGCCTGTAATAGAAAGAAATATAGTTTCCCACATTATCATCATAAAAATGCGGAGTTTGTTCATCCCGATAGCCATTAACATGCCTATTTCACGCACTCTTTCCAGGACAACCATCAGCATAGTGTTTACAATGCCAAAAGCCAATGCTAAAAGAATAATGCCCACAAATAACCATGAGAAATAGTCCATCGAGGCAATCATCATATTTAGTGTTGGATCTATTTCTTTCCAAGAGCGAATAACGATTTTGTTTTCTTTTACCTCTGAGGCGAATTTTTTCTGCAGCGATTTTGTGATCACTTCACTTAAATCCGTGTCGTACAAACTTACCGCAATTTCTGAAGTGGTTTCCTTGCTTACGCCAACCAAAGAAGCCAGATCGTCTTTCTTTATGTAAGCTTGAACGCCATCAAACATATCATTTTCTGTATTGTAAATTCCTTTCAAAATAAAGGCGCCGTAAGCTACGTCCCCATTAATTTCCGGTACCGACAACACCAACTTATCGCCAATTTCGGCGTTTAATTTTTTGGCTAATTTTCGTCCAATAACAATGGGGATTTGGTCTTCTGATTTTAGGTATTCTCCTTCCATCATGGTTTCATATAGCTTTGTTACTTGTCTTTCTTTATCGGGAAATACACCATTTAATACTACGCCAAAACTAGCATAAGAAGTACTGATCATCGCCGTGGATTTAAGACGGTCGCTGGATCCTTTTATTTCTTTAATTTGATTTAATTCCTTGAGGTATAGTTCCGGATGAGCAATATTGTTATTGATATCGGCATTCAGAAGAAAGGCAGGACTGTGTAATTGCAGGCTCGAAGTTTCATTTTTTATGGCGTTGTCCACTCTTTGCAGCATTCCTCCCATCATAAAGGCATACGAAAAAATGCCACCAAACAAACCAATCGAAATGGCGCTCATAATAACGATGCTTCGGGCTTTGTTTCGCCAAATATTTTTCCACGCAATAAATAGAATCATAATTTCAATTTTATTTATGAAATGCTTTAACTAATTTTAATCGGTATGCTGTTATCAAAGGATAAAAAGCAATTGCAAGGGCGATTATAAATATAACTAGCGCCTGATTGTAAAAAATGCTAAAATCTAATGAAAATGGAATTATCGCTTCTAAATTGTACGTCGCCATCATATCGGCCAATTCTCCTTTTAAAGGAATGGGGTGAAGAAAAAGGTAATAGACGAGGGGATAGCTTAGTATTATGCCAACTATAACACCTATGATTGCAAGAATTATGGATTCGATAACCAGAATGATAGCCAAGCGACTTCTTTGAAGTCCAACCGAAATCATTACCGCCATTTCTCGTCGCCTTTCCATAGTCATCATAAGCACTGTGCCTAACAACCCAAAACCTACAATCATATACAGAATGCCAAGCATAATAAGTCCACTGATATTGTCCGATTGTATACTTTGAACGATTTCTTTTAACATTTCGCTCCATAATAACACATCGTATTTCATATTCAAATGGGAGAGAATTTCGGCTCGGGTTTCTTTTATTTCATCCTTATCTTTTAACTCTATGGCTATGGAAGTCACCAGATTAGGAACATAAGGCGAAAAAGTAGCTTGTGCATTTGGAAGCGACATATAGATTAAACTCCCATTTTCTTGAGGTGTGGCAAATTTTAAAATTCCACTTACCGGGAAAATAGCAGCAGCAGTAATGCCCTGATAACCAGATCCTATTACTACCAAACTGTCTTTTAATAAGCTTATTTTTTCCGTCTTTTTTTGCTCTAAACTATCGGTCGAGTTGGCGTTTTCGATATCAACTTGAATAATACCCAGATAACGTGCTAAATCTTCGGCAATAAGAACACCCGGGTCGTTTTCTTTTAGATAGTTGCCCCAGACTAATTTTTTGGCCAAAGCTCTATGTTCATTTTCAATTTCCGGATTTATACCTATAATGAGCGCTCCTTTTGTTTTATCTTCGGATGAGGTTAAACAAAAATTTTGCAGCTCTGCAATTTGGCTTTTTACATTCGGAACTTGGGCAATGGAATTTTTTAAATTATCGCTATAAATAATGGCTTTATTTATGCTTTGATTTTCCCAATATCCTTTTCCTTGCACCTGCATATAACCCACTTGGTTAATAGCTGCTTTGGTCATATTTTCGTAAGAACCAAGCTGCATGGAACGCATAAAAATGGAAAAAACTACAGCCAAATAAATAGAGACTATGGTAATTATAGATCGCTTCTTATTCCTCCACAAATTGCGCCAGGCGATTTTGAAAAGTGTTTTCATAGTCTGGTTTTGGATTAATTGGGTCTGATCTGTTTCATCATTTGTTGGGAGAACATATCGTTTGTGATAGACGGATCATCAAACTTTATTTCATCGATGATAAGTAGGGTTTGCTGCCCTTCTTTTTGAACCGGCTTAATGATCATCTTGGATGGTATTAATCGTCCATCCATCATTTTAATTTCGGAAGAGATTTGTTCGTTTATGAGTTCGTCGTTTTTTCCGTAAAATTCGGCTCTGAGGCTAAAATCATGTGCTTTCGATATCCATAAAAACACTTTATTCCAAACGACGGGTGCTTGGGGTAAGGGAATGAGTTGAATTTTATAGCAAGCATAGCCGTCTACAGTTTCTTCACCTACAATTTTATGTAAATAATCCACCACCAATGAGTTTTCTTTCATCAACTCATCGTTATTAAAATCGGAACCCATCCAAGAACTCATCATCATACTGGGCGGAATCTTTATCATTCGTCCTATGCTTGGCATCCAATTCCACATATTTTTTTCTCTTTTTAGAAAGACTTGTCCTTTATCTCTAGCCGGAGCCGTAATATATATTAAATAATATTCGGTTCCCATCGACCAAGTTTGCATACTCACGGTACGGCTCCATTCCGGACGGACAATTTGCATGGTCATCGTTGAACTGCTGTTTATGCCTAAGGTGATATTTTGTGCTTTCTTTACAATTTCTCGTGCTCTTAAATCATCGGTCTGCGCAAAAACATGAAACTGACCGAGAATTAAAACAAAACATAAGATTAGGGATGATTTCTTCATATATTAAGGGAGTTTATAGATTGTTTTTAATCGTTGTACACAATATTCTTTAGGAAAATTTTCAGGATCAATAATATAATTGATGCTTAAACCGTCGAGGATGGAGCCTAAAAATCGCGCTTCTTCATAGGGTTTAGCATAGCCTAATTTTTCGAATAGCTGAGTAAAATTCTGAATAACAGGCATTAAAGTTTCCATCAAACGGTCTTTAATAAGTTCCATCACATCGGTTTGCATCAAAACCGAGAAATAAATCTTCCAATAGTCATAATCTGCTTCCAGTAAATCAAAAGTAATGTCGATTAATTTTGAGAATTGCTCAAGACTGTAATTTTCTGTCTCGAAATGGTACTGCTCGAACATCGATTTTAAACCGGCACTAATCGTTTCTTTTAAAATAATTTCCTTGCTACTGAAGTAGTTATAGATTAGCCCTTTAGATATTCCGGCCTCTCCGGCAATATTTGCAATGGATGCTCCATGATAGCCTTTTATGGCGAACACTTTTAGCGCCGAATCAAGAATTAATTTTCTTTTTTCTTTGCGAATATCTTCAAATTGATGACTGGTTTTTGGACACATTATTTTTGACTGAACGTTTGGTCAAAGGTAAGTGATCAGTATTCGATTGTCAAGCTATTTTTGAAAAAAAAGAATTAAGCAATAATTTTTCTAAAATCAGCTCCGCTAGGTTCTTGAAAAACAGAGAGTTCGAATTGAGGGATAACGGCCAATATATGATCGAAAATATCCGATTGAATACCTTCGTATTCTACCCAACTCTTAATTCTACTAAAAACATAAATTTCCATTGGAATCCCTTTTTCGGTTGGACTAAGCTGGCGGACCATGGTCGTCATTTCGTGATTTACATAGGGATGATTTTCGAGGTATCTTGTTAAATAGGCTCTAAAAACACCAATATTTGTTTGTCGCAAACCATTTACCAATAAACTGGTATCTGCATTCCTGAGCTTGTTTTGTTTCTGAATATTCTCTTCGGTTTCTTTAATATAATCACCTAAAAATTCAAATTTCGTAAAGCGTTCGAGCATTTCAGGGGTACAAAATTTTACGCTATGCATATCTAAAAGGATGCTTCGTTTTATTCGCCTTCCATCCGATTCTTCCATTCCTCTCCAGTTTTTAACCGAATCGGATATTAAACTGTAAGTAGGAATTGTACTGATTGTGTTGTCCCAGTTTTTGACTTTTACTGTCGTGATGGAAATATCGATTACGGTTCCATCGGCATCGTATTTTGGTAAGCTTATCCAGTCGCCTTCTTTAACCATATCGAATGCCGCCAACTGTATTCCACCTACAAAACCTAAAATAGTATCTTTAAATACCAATAATAATATTGCTGAAACCGCTCCTAAACCTGCAAGAATGCTTGTTGGGTTTTTATGCAAAAATGTACTGACAATCAGAATAAAAATAATAAGCCACACAAAGAGCTTGATGATTTGCGCAAAACCTTTAATCGGTAATTTTTTGGTTTCTGATTGATCGTTATACACTTGAACAATGGTATCCAAAATGGCATTGAAAACATACGCCACAATAATGTATTTGTATACAGACAGAATAACAAAAAGCGTCGTAATGGTTTCGTCATAACCATTAAATATGGGCACTACGGTCCATCCAATAAAAAAACCGGGAATGAGATAAGCGGCTTTATGAAAAATCCGATGTTC
>JBFHQD010000061.1:0-14871 GCA_041592395.1 Bacteroidales bacterium
AGAAAGTCACGACGCACGTACTTCAAGAAATGAAATTACGTGAAGAAAAAATAGCGATGCTTACGGCTTACGATTATTCTTCTGCAACTTTGCTTGATGCTGCAGGAATAGATGTTATTTTAGTTGGCGATTCCGCTTCGAATGTTATGGCCGGACACAAAACTACGCTGCCCATTACGCTCGATCAAATGATTTACCATGCTTCATCGGTTATGCGTGGTGTAGATCGATCGTTAGTTGTCGTTGATTTGCCTTTTGGTACTTATCAAGGAAACTCTAAAGCGGCTTTGAATTCGGCCATACAAATTATGAAAGAATCCGGTGCAAATGCCATAAAAATTGAGGGCGGGCGCGAAATTTTGGAGTCGGTCGACCGTATTCTCTCCGCCGGAATTCCGGTTATGGGTCATTTAGGTCTTACGCCACAATCTATTCATAAATTTGGCACTTACGTTGTGCGTGCTAAAGAAGAAAATGAAGCCAATCAATTGCGCGAAGATGCCAAGCTTTTGGCCGATGCCGGTTGTTTTGCTATTGTACTGGAAAAAATTCCCGCTAAACTTGCCGGCGAAGTAACCAAATCGATTAAAATTCCTACAATCGGTATTGGAGCCGGTGCTGATGTTGATGGACAAGTGCTTGTTTTGCACGATATGTTAGGAATAACACAAAAATTTAGTCCCCGCTTTTTGCGTCGATACCACAACTTAAGTGAGGAAATCAAAGGCTCGGTTAAAGCGTATATTCACGACGTGAAAACGTTGGATTTCCCAAACGAGAAAGAACAATATTAATTTAAACACATTCACTATGAACCGATTATTTACCTTACTGCTTGTTGCCGTTTTGCCTTTTGCTGCATCGGCCAAAAAAAAACCAAAAACCGAAGGCTATCAATTTAAAATGCTTTACGAAGTACCCACCACTCCCGTTAAAGATCAATACCGAACAGGAACGTGTTGGAGTTTTTCGGGTTTGGCTTTTTTCGAAACCGAATTGCTGCGCATGGGAAAAGGAGTCTACGATTTGGCCGAAATGTACAATGTTCGTCAGTCGTATGTTGAAAAAGCAGAACGTTTTGTGCGTTTTCAGGGAAAAACAAATTTTGGTAATGGGGGTATCATTCACGATGTATTGTACAATATTAAAAATTACGGCATTATTCCTGAAGATGCTTATCCCGGTTTAAATTACGATGAACCTAAGCATGTTCACGCCGAAATGGATGCCCTTTTATCGAGCTATGTTAATACGGTTATTCAGAATAAAAACAAAAAATTATCTCCTGTTTGGTTAAATGGATTTGAAGGTATTTTAGATGCGTATTTAGGTCAAGTTCCTGAAGAATTTGAAGTGGATGGCAAAACCTATAATCCAAAATCTTTTGCCGATTTTCTGGGCATCAATCCCGATGATTATATCATTATAGGATCGTATACACATCATCCATTTTATGAGCCCTTTGTAATTGAAATTCCGGATAATTGGTTAAGAGGAAGCATTTACAATCTGCCTTTAAACGAAATGATGGAAGTCGTAAATAGCGCGCTTGAAAACGGTTATTCTGTGGGTTGGGGTGCCGATGTGAGCGAAAAGGGTTTTTCATGGAAAAATGGTGTTGCCATTGTTCCTGATGAAGAAGCGCCGGAATTGGATAATTTGGAGCAAGCCAAATGGGATGCGTTAGATACGAAAGAGAAACAAGAATTGCTTTACAAATTTGAGAAGCCCATCAAGGAAAAAGTAATTACGCAGGAAATGCGCCAAAAACAGTTCGATAATTATTTAACTACCGACGATCATGGCATGTTATTTACAGGCATTGCAGAAGATCAGAATGGTAATATGTATTATAAGGTAAAGAATTCGTGGAGCGAAAAAGGGAATGCATACCATGGCTATTTCTTTGCTTCAAAGGCTTTTGTAGAACTTAAAACCATTGATGTTTGGGTTCATAAAGACGCTTTGCCTGAAGCTATTAAGGCGAAACTGGGCATCAAATAATTCCATACTTTAGTTTAACTTCTTGGTCTATCAACCTAAAAATATCAATCTAATTTTCACTTTTTTAAGTGGATTGGTTTTGCTATTTATTCTGGGGCCTTTAATTGGTATGTTATTGGATACGCCTGCAATTGATATTTTTGATGTGGGTAAGGAAAGCGAAGTGCAGCAGAGTATTGGTCTTACGCTTGGGGCTTCCTTTCTGGGCACTTTGTTTTTTTCTATTGCGGCTATTCCATTTGCCTATTTACTGGCACGAAAAGAATTTAAATTAAAGCGATTGATTTCAGGAATTATCGATATTCCTGTTGTTATTCCGCATTCTGCTGCCGGAATAGCATTATTGGGTTTTATATCGCGCGATAGTGTCATTGGAAAAGCCGCCGAATCTATGGGTTTTTCTTTGGTTGGTCATCCTGCAGGTATTGCCATGGCAATGGCTTTTGTTAGCTTGCCTTACCTGATCAATGCGGCTCGCAATGGCTTTGAAGCCGTTCCGGTTCGCCTCGAAAAAGCGGCTCTAAATTTAGGTGCGGGCTCTTTTAAAATGTTTTTTAGCATTTCCTTGCCCTTGGCTTGGCGGAGTATATTAAGCGGCTTAATTATGATGTTTGCCCGAGGTATGAGTGAGTTTGGCGCCGTTATTATTATTGCCTATAATCCAATGACTACACCAGTGATGATTTTTGAACGGTTTGGTTCTTTTGGATTAAAATATGCGCAACCCGTAGCCTTGATTTTTATTGCAATAAGTCTTTTCGTTTTTGTCGTTTTACGTTGGTTATCAGGAAAAAATAGCGATGCTTAAATTACAAAATATAAACCTGAGCTTTGGTCAATTTGCTATTTCAAATATTGATTTGAAACTTCAAAAAGGCGATTATTTTGTTTTGCTTGGTCCTTCGGGTGCCGGAAAATCGGTTGTGCTCGAATTGATAGCCGGAATTTTAACACCTCAGAGCGGACAAATTATTTTAAACGACAAAGAAATAACCCATACAAAAATTCAAAAGCGTTCTGTTGGATTGGTTTTTCAGGATTTTGCTATTTTTCCTCATTTAAATGTGGAACAAAATATTGCTTATCCTTTAAAAATAAAACATTGGTCAAAAGAAAAAATAGCCTTAAGGGTGATGGAACTGGCCAAGCAAATGGATATTCTACATCTCTTAAAAAGAAGAACTACAAGCTTGTCGGGAGGCGAAAAACAAAGAGTGGCATTGGCCAGAACCTTGGCTTTATCGCCTGCTTTACTTTTACTTGATGAACCGCTTGCTTCTTTGGATGTACAACTTAAAAAAGAACTAAGAAGTCAACTTAGAAAACTGCATAAACAAGGCCAAACGATAATTCATGTCACCCACGATTTTGAAGAAGCTTTGTTACTAGCCGATAAAGTGGCTATTTTTAATCAAGGGAAGATTATCCAACAAGGCTTAAAAGAGGATGTTTTTGCCCAGCCTCATTCAGAGTTTGTGGCTCATTTTATTGGTGTTAAAAACTATTTTAAAGTCACCAACAAGGTGTTGAATCAATTAGAGATAGCCGAAAAACTACTTTTAAATTGCGATGAACACTTAGCGCAAAACGAGCAGCCTTATGCCGTAATGATTCATAGTGGTGATATTCAATTGTATAAAGAGCGAACGGATAACCAAACGTCGGAGAATATTTTTGAAGGTACAATTTTAGAGCTTTATCCGGCGTTCCGGGGTTACGAATTGCTTGTTGATATTGGTATTCCTTTGGTTGTCAATCTCAGTCAAAAACAAGTTTTAGAACTCCGTTTAAAAGAAGGCGATCGTATATTCTGTTCCATCAGGATAGAAAACATTCAAAAAATCAATCAGCCCATTCAATAAGTGCAATTTCTTACCAAATAAGTCGTCGTTTTGCTTACTTTCAAGAAATCAGAACAGAAAACTTAGCCATAAAGCATTTGAGCAAAACAAAACACAAAAAAAACATTTTTAAATTTCCTAATCTATTGTACATTTGCAGCTTGTTTAAATTTAGATAAAACACCATGGCCGCAATAGGACAAATTAGAAAACATTATGGATTATTAGTTGCAATTATTGCTATCGCTCTTGGAGCGTTTATTTTAGGCGATTTTGCAAAAGGAAATACACGGACACCTAATAATATAGGTGTGGTTGATGGAGAAGAAATTTCATATAAAGATTTTAGCATACAAGTGGAAAAAGCACTTGAAATGCAAAAGCAAAACAGTGGACAAAATCAGGTTTCTGCTGAAGAATCCTTTAATATTAAGTTAAACGTTTGGAATCAAATGGTTCGTCAAATCATTATGCAAAAAGAATTTGACGAATTGGGACTTAAAGTTTCTGCTCCCGATTTATTTGATCAAGTGCAAGGACCTCAGCCACATCGCTATATCTTACAGTATTTTTCAGATCCTTCAACAGGCGTTTACAATCCTCAAATGGTATTGAATTATTTACAGAATCTAGACAGAATGCCACGCGAAAATCAAGTGCAATGGTTCGATTTTGAGAAAGCCATAAAGGAAGATTATTATATGACCAAATTCAATAAATTGGTTGCAAAAGCCTATCATTTACCAAGTGCATTCGCAAAAATGTTAAATGAAAACGCTGTTTCTCAAGCCAATGTCGATTTTGTTGCCTATCCTTATACAGCCATTGCTGATAAAGATGTTGTTGTATCGGACGCTGATTTTAAAGCCTATTACGACGATAATAAAGAAGACTTTAAACAAGACGAAACGAGTAATGTTCAATATGTTGTTTTTAGTGTAAAACCTTCGGCCGAAGATCGTAAAGAACAAAAGGCAACTTTTGATGAGTATTACGAAGAGTTTAAAACCATCGATCTTAAAGATGCCGCACAATTTGCAAATTCGGTTTCTGACAATAAATATGAAGATAGATGGTATATGCAAGGCGAATTGCCTGTACAAATCGATTTGGCTATGTTCGATGGTAAAATTGGAGAAACGGTTGAGCCTTATATGTTTAACAATGCCTACAATACCGCTCGTTTATTAGACTCGCAAATGCGACCTAAAGAAATGAAAGCCAGTCATATTTTAATTGCTTATACCGGCGCTTTGCGCGCGGGCGCTGATGTTCAACGTTCGAAAGAGGAGGCGAAAGCTTTGGCCGACAGCTTGTACAGTGTGGTTCGTAAAAATAAGAATAAGTTAGAAGATTTAGCCATAGAGTTTTCGAACGATGGCGGTGTTGTTGATAATAAAGGACATTACGATTGGTTCCCTGATGGCCAAATGGTTCCAGAGTTTAACGAAGCCATTGTGAATGGAAAAGTTAATGATGTTGTTTTGGTTGAAACCGCTTTTGGTTATCACGTTATTCTTATTGACGGCAAACGCGATATGACCAAGAAAGTTAAAGTAGCGATGATTGAACGCGGCATAGAGCCTAGCAATACAACTTTCCAAGAAGTTTATGTTAAAGCCAATGAATTTGCGAGCAAAGCCACTTCTGTTGATGCTTTTGAAAAAGCCGCAGAAGAAATGGGATTTTCAGTTCGTATAGGTGATCATTTAAACACTATGCAAGCTAATATTCCGGGTATGGAAGATAGTCGCCAAGTGATTATGTGGGCTTATAACGAAAACACCAAATTAGAAGAAACAAATTTATTCGATAATGGTGATAATTATATTGTAGCTGTATTAAGTCGCATAAACAAGGAAGGTTATAAGAGTTTAGAAGAAGTAAAAACAACCATTACTTCAGCGGTTACTAACCGCAAAAAAGCAGAAACAATGATTGAAAAATTAAAGGCGGCTTCAAATAATGGTGATTTAACTAAATTGGCTTCCGCTTTAAGTTTACAAGTAGAAAATGTTCCAAACCTTACTTTTGATAGTCGTGGATTTGGAAATTACGGTCCGGAACCCGATGTTTTAGGAACTGTTTTTGCCTTGAAAGATGGCGCTGTATCAGCTCCTGTTATGGGTAAAACTGCTGTTTATGTGCTTAAGGTTAAGCAGGTTAAAGAAGCCGATGTCACTACTGATTTTGCTGCTTTAACAAAACAGATGCAAAATCGTTTCGATGCTCAGGTAAATTATAATTTATACCGTTCACTCGAAGAAAGTGCCGAAGTAGAAGATAATTGCTACCGATTCTTTTAAGTAAACCTTGAGTAAGATTTTAAAGCTTTCGCTCTCTGGGTGAAAGCTTTTTAAATTTAATGATACGGGGTTATAAATACAGAGTGATAGGATGACTCAAAGTGATCATATCACTAAATAAAAGCACACAGAAACAAAAATCATATCTTTGCAAAAAATTTTGAAGTCTAAAAACACAATATAAAATGGCACTTAGCGAACAAGAGTTAGTGAGAAGAAATTCGCTTATCGAATTAAAGAACTTGGGAGTTGATCCTTATCCGGCCGAAGGATATGAAGTAAATGTTACGGCTCGCGAAATCAAAGATAAATTTCCGAAAGATAACAGCCTTTTTCAGGAAGTAAGTATAGCGGGTAGAATAATGGGACGACGCATTATGGGTGCCGCTTCATTTGTCGAATTAAAAGATCCTACTTCAAGAATTCAGTTGTATTTTAAACGTGATGATATTTGTCCGGATGAGGATAAAACCATGTACAATGTGGTATTTAAGCGTTTGCTCGATATCGGCGATTTTATTGGGGTTAAAGGCTATGTTTTTATCACTAAAATGGGTGAAATTAGCATCCATGTCACTTCCTATCGTTTGCTTTCAAAAGCCTTGCGTCCGCTTCCTGTAGTTAAAGAAAAAGACGATAAAACTTTTGATGCTTTTACCGATCCTGAAATGCGTTATCGTCAGCGTTATGTCGATTTAATTGTGAACGATCCGGTGAAGGAAATATTTATTAAACGAACAAAGATTATCAATGCGATGCGTTCGTTTTTGAATAGTCATGGCTATTTGGAAGTAGAAACGCCTATTTTACAAGCTATTCCCGGCGGTGCATCGGCACGTCCTTTTGTTACGCATCACAATTCGTTGGATATACCCATGTATTTACGTATTGCTAACGAATTGTATTTAAAGCGTTTAATTGTGGGCGGTTTTGAAGGCGTTTATGAGTTTGCAAAAGATTTCCGTAACGAAGGTATGGATCGTACACATAATCCGGAGTTTACCCAAATGGAAATTTACGTGGCTTATAAAGATTACAATTGGATGATGGATTTTACAGAGTCTATGTTGGAAAAAATAGCGACCGATGTGCACGGAAAAACGGATGTCGTATTTGGAGTGAATACAATCAGCTTTAAAGCGCCATTTAAACGCGTTCCTATTTTGCAAGCCATTCAAGATTATACGGGTCACGATTTAAACGGTAAAAGTCAGGAAGAAATTTTTAAAATTGCCGAAAGCCTTGGTGTTGAAGTGGACGAAAGTATGGGAAAAGGCAAATTAATCGATGAAATATTTGGCGAAAAATGTGAGCACAACTACATTCAACCTACTTTTATTACCGATTATCCCGTAGAAATGTCTCCGCTTTGTAAACGTCATCGCGAAAATCCGGAACTCACCGAACGTTTCGAATTAATGGTAAACGGAAAAGAATTAGCCAATGCGTATACAGAGTTAAACGATCCTATCGATCAATTGGCACGTTTCGAAGAGCAAGTACGTTTAGCCGAAAAAGGCGATGATGAAGCCATGTGGATAGATATGGACTTTGTGCGTTCGCTGGAATACGGTATGCCTCCCACCTCCGGGATGGGCATAGGAATCGATCGTTTGGTTATGTTTATGACCAATAATTCGAGCATACAAGAAGTTTTACTTTTCCCTCAAATGAAACCGGAACCCAAAAAAGTAATTCCTAAAGTAGAAGATTTTGTAGCGCTAGGAATTCCTACTGAATGGGTAAAGCATGTGATGGATGCCGGCTTTTCATCGCCTCGTGCATTGAAAGAACAAAAAGCTAGCAAGGTTCATCAAGTATTGAATGGATACCGTAAAAAGAACAAACTAAGCATTCCTGCTTTATTAATCGAAGAGGTGGAAGCGTGGCTTAAATAATGGCTTATTTGCTACTTATCATCGGTTTAGTTGTTCTTATTGGCAGTGCCAATGTATTGGTAGTTGGAGCGTCTTCTTTTGCGAAAAAATTCAATATTCCGAACCTGGTTATCGGACTTACCGTCGTTTCTTTCGGAACTTCATTTCCTGAATTGATAATTAATATATTGGCTGGTTTTAAAGGACAAAGCGATTTAGCGATTGGCAATGTTATAGGTAGTAATGTGGTTAATATTTTGTTGGTGATTGGTGTATCGGCAATGGTACGACCAATTCGCGTACAAAGCAATACTGTCAAATTTGAAATCCCTTTCAGTATCCTAGCTATTGTAGTTCTTTTTGTTATGGCTAACGATTTGTTGTTTGACGGGTCTCAGCAAAATTTGCTCAGTCGCTCCGACGGGATTATCTTATTGGCTTTCTTCCTTATATTTATGTACTATACGTTTATTATTGCCAAACATGGTTCGGCTGACGAGGGACATCAGGTAAAAGTATTGCCCAACTGGAAATCGTTTTTGTATTTATTGGCAGGTGTAGTAGGTTTGTATTTTGGCGGTGTTTTAATCGTGGATAATGCAACGCTAATTGCCATCAATCTCGGATTAAGCGAAGCTGTTATTGGAATTCTGGTCATTGCCTTGGGAACATCACTTCCTGAGCTTGCTACTTCGGTGGTGGCCGCCTACAAAGGCAATGCCGATATGGCTGTAGGGAATGTGGTGGGCTCCAATATTTTTAATGTCTTTTTTGTATTGGGAATCAGTGTTACATTAAGTCCTATCCCTTTTAGTTTGTCTTTAAATACCGATTTACTTGTAGTTCTTCTATCCAGTATTTTATTATTCATATTTGTATTTACCAGAAAAGGACGACAAATTGATCGTGTAGAAGGCAGTGTTTTTTTTATCTTGTATATCGCTTACGTAGTTTGGTTGCTCGTGTAAGGGATTTCAATTTGCAAACCGTCGTAAGCCAATTCAACATTGGCGGGCAGCGTTTTATTAACCTCATCGTGTAATCCAATATAATGACCTAAATGCGTAAGGTAAGCCTTTTCGGGCTTTACTTTTTCAATCATTTCTAAGGCTTCTGATAAGCAAAAATGGGAAGGGTGTTTTCTTTTTCTCAGTGCGTTTAAAACCAATATCTTGCTTCTTTTTAATTTCTCGAAAGTTTCTTCCGGAATATAATTAGCATCGGTTATATAGCTAAAATCGCCAATCCTAAAACCAAAAACGGGCATTTCGCGATGCATTACGGGTAAAGGCTTAATACATAATCCGGCAATATTAATTTGTTTTTCCGTTAAGTTATGCAATTCTAGTTTTGGTCCTCCCTGATAATCTCCGGGAGTAAAAATATAAGGAAATTCCGTTTTTACATTATCTAATACACGTGGACTTAAATAAAGATGAATGTGTTTTCTCAAAAGGTAATTAAATGCGCGGACATCGTCTAAACCGGCAATATGATCGCGGTGTTCGTGCGTAAGCAAAATGGCTTCTAAATCTTTTACTCCGGCATTGAGCATTTGCATTCTAAAATCGGGGCCACAATCGATATTCACATTTTTATTTTGATAATTGAGAAGAACAGATGTGCGTAAACGCTTGTCTTTGGGGTTTTTTGATGTACAAACTTCGCAATCGCAGCTGATAATAGGAACGCCTATAGAAGTGCCTGTACCTAAAAAAGTAATGCGTAACGTATTGTCCATAGCTTATTAAAATTGAAGCCTATTAAAATGGATCAAGTCTTTGATAATAGCCGATTTTAACAAAGTAGGATCTTTAATAATTTTGCTGGGCTTAATAAACCGAACACATATATGTTCCAATTCGTTTTCTTGCTCAGGAAAATCGGGAATATATAAATCGATACTGTTTTTATCCGTTTCGTCGCAAAGCGATATTAAACAAAGTCCTTTATAGGTTTTTTGAAGAAAATCGACATGAATGAGATAAGAACCACATGGAGGAACAAGTTTGTATTTTTCTTCAATGATAAGGCGCTTTGTTTTGTAGCCCATTTGTAAATATTGTGCTTGTCCTTGTCCGTTTAGCAGTGCCTTTATTTGATATTGATGTCCGAGATAAACTTCCGCTTTTTCTACTTGTCCCTGAAGGATGGCTTCGCGAATCAGTGTAGAGCTAATATCTACATTCTGAATATCTTGCGAAGGAATAAGTTCCAAATCGAAGCCGTGTTTTTGACCTAATATTTTAAGCTCTTCAATATCCCCTTCTCTATTTTTTCCAAAATGATGATTGGTTCCGGTGACTATTTTTTTAACGTGTAGTTTATCAACCAAATAGTTTTTGATAAAATCTTTTGCCGAAGTTTCAGCAAATTCTTTAGTGAATTTTACAAAGATGATATTATCGAGACCGGCATTTCGCAGCAAATCAATTTTTTCTTGTCGCGAATTGATCATCATTAAATCTTTACCCGAAGTATTAGGATAGAGAACTTGGCGAGGGTGTGGATAAAAGGTGATAAGAACGGTTTCGCCATTTATTTTATGGGCGGTTTCGCTCAATCTTTTTAATATTAATTGATGACCTACATGAACACCATCGAATGAACCTGTAGTTACAACTGCATTTTTAATTTGCTTTATTTCTTCAAAGCCAAAATATATATTCACGTCCCTTATTTCATATTTTTTGCAAAATAAGCAACTTTTTCCAAAGAAGTAACCATATCGTACTCTTCTAAGTAAATATTTTCAGGAACATTTACGGGGCGTGGAGAATAATTTAAAATGCCTTTAATTTTAGCATCGACAAGTAATGCAGCTACATTTACGGCTTCATTTACCGGAACAGAAATAATTCCAATGCTGATATTTTTCTCTTTTATCACTTGTTTTAGCTTGTCTAAAGGATAAACTTGTACACCGGCCAATGTAGTTCCAACCTTATCGGGATGCACATCAAAAGCGGCGACTATACTCAGTTTTTCGCGTCGGTTTGAAAAATATTTCATCAAAGCCCGACCTAAATTTCCAGCACCCACAACGGCTACATTTTGTCCTTCCGGTTTATCAAGTATCTCGCCTATTAAATCGACTAATTCTTTTACATTATATCCTTTTCTTAAGGTTCCGGTATAACCAATAAGCATAATATCGCGTCTAACCTGAACAGGTGTAATATGATGAATATTAGCTATTTCATGTGAAAAAATATGCTCTTTTCCATTGGCATCACATATCAATAAGTTTCTTCGGTATTGACTTAAACGTTCTACGGTTTTATCTGGTAATGTACTCATTTTTCTCTCGCATTGTTAACTAACAAACAAAGGTAATTAAATTTGTTAATTGTTTGTGATTTTTTTTAATGGAGAAGGGATTTTTTTAAAAGCCTAATCGTAATTTGGAAATGCTATTTTTGATGCGCTTCTAAACGATTTAAATATTTGTAAATATGTGTTAGCTTTGCTTTAATGCCGCCACTTTTAACCGGTCTAAGTTGATCAAGCATTAAGATGAGCTCATTTATTAAACTAATTTCACGGTCGGCAAGCTTGATATACAAATCGCTGGCATGCACGAGTACGGCTACCGGTGATTTCTGATCAAGAACGATTTTCGTTGTATAGTCAAGTAGAAAACCTTGCTGCTCCGTTGGAATTTTCGCGGATATTAATAAGGCTAAAACATTTCGCAAAACGGCAAAATCGTGGTTTTCTTTGAGATGAATAATGATTTGATCGATTTTATCTTTTAAAAGTTCGGGATATTGTTCTTGGATAATTCTAAGGGGCCAAGCGGCTCTTCTTGATAAAGGTTCTGTTTGCGCAAAGGTAAAAGCAATCAATTCATCAACAAGTTCGGGTTTTTGATAAATAAGATCCGCTATGAATAGGGCTTGCGCCTTGCTGTGCTCCTTTAAAATAAGGGTCTTTAGTGTTTCCATGGCATCAACCAAAAAATAAATAAGCGATAAAGATAGCGGCTACTATACCTGCAAAATCAGCAATAAGGCCCGCACTAACGGCATAACGCGTATTTTTTATGGAAACCGATCCGAAATACACGGCCAAAATATAAAAGGTAGTGTCCGTTGCGCCTTGGAAAGTGGCCGACAATCTTCCGGCAAAAGAATCAACGCCATAATTCGTCATTGTTTCAATCATCAACCCACGAGCTCCTCCTCCACTAAGCGGTTTCATAAAAGCCGTTGGAAGTGCTGCAACAAATTCGGTATTCAATCCTAAGAATGCAAAAAAGGCACCCAAAGCGTTTACCAAATAATCCATAGCTCCGGAGGTGCGGAAGACACCAATCGCCACCAAAATAGCCACTAAAAACGGGATAATTTTAACGGCAATTGTAAAACCTTCTTTGGCTCCATCGATAAATGTATCATACACATTCACTTTTTTCTTTAAGGCCAACAAAAGAAATAAAGTAATAATACTAAACAAGATAAGGTTGGCTATTACCGTAGAATAAACGGATACTTCATTCTGAGGCAAACGGACAAAGAGATATATTATTCCGGCCACAAAAGCAGAAAATCCACCCAAATAGGTGAGGATAACTTTATTGAATAAGTTTATTTTTTGATATAGTGAAACGGCAATAATTCCGGCTAATGTGGAAAAAAAAGTCGAGAGTAAAATAGGCAAAAAGATATCGCTGGGATTGGCCGCTCCCAATTGCGCACGATACACCATAATGCTGATTGGAATTAGCGTTAAACCCGAAGTATTTAAAACCAAAAACATAATCATCGCATTGGAAGCGGTATCTTTTTTTGTGTTAAGCTCTTGGAGTTGTTCCATGGCTTTTAGTCCCATTGGCGTTGCCGCATTGTCAAGACCTAACATATTGGCTGCCAGATTCATCATGATGGTGCCATTGACGGGATGATTTTTAGGTATTTCGGGAAATAGTTTTTGAAAAAAAGGACCAACAGCTTTGGATAAAAGTGCAACTACACCGCCTTTTTCTCCCACTTTCATTAAGCCCAGCCAAAGTGTCATTACGCCTGTTAATCCTAAGGAAAGCTCGAAACCGGTCTTGGCATTATCAAAAGTACTATTCATAATGGCCGGAAATATTTCGGTATCTCCAAAAAAGATCAATCGAACAAGTGCAATAATAAAGGCAGAAAGGAAAAAGAAAATCCAAAGGTAATTTAAGGCCATTGCTTTTTTAACAAAGATAAAAAACTAATTCCTTTAACAAAGCACACAGGGCAAACTCACACTTAATATAGATGTGTATTTCGCCACGAATTCACAAATTTATTCTCTTTAATTAGTCGAGCCTTAAAAACCCTATTTTAGTATAATTGATTCAAAAGTAAAGAAATCAACCCAATTATTCAGTACTTGAAAAAATGAATAAAAAGATGATTTCCATTTGTTCATCATCCTTTTAAAGTTAAATGCAGCTGCAGCGAGCATAATATTGATATTATCGCCCACAACCCCTTTATAGAAGTTTCTTCCTAATCGATGATCTGTTTTAAGGTGTCCTATTACTGGTTCTATTGCGGCTCTTTTCTTATGGGCTTCCTTTAGTTTTTTCTGCTGATACTTTGTTTGAGTTTTCTTATTGAATGGTTTGGGTAATAGAATTAGTGTTTCTCCAATTTGTTTTCTGCCGCGATAGCCTCGATCAACAGCAGCTTTTTTTGGAGCTTTACCAACAAGTCTTTGTGTTTGTTCCAAAGCAGGCTCCAAGGTATGTCCGTCAAACTCGATTCTAAAACCCAGTGCGCCTACAATTACTCCTGTATTTTGTGTATAAACAAAAGATGCTTTATTCCCAAACTCATATTTCTTGTGTTCTTTTCCTTTGGATATGCATTGTGTTTGTGGCTCGTGTAGTGAATAAATCTTGTTTTTAGTAGCACGTTTTTGACTAAGTATCTGTTTAAACAGTTCAATATCTATAAGATAAATGGAATTTGATTCCAAATTTCTTTGTAATTCTCGAACCAATCTTCCTGCAATCGTTCTAACTTTTTTATCTGCTTTGCGTGCTTTAGATTTATTTCTGGGATGATTCCTGAAACGTTGATCTACACTTAATTTTTTAAGCGTTCGGGTGTATGTCTGGCGAATGGGAAGGCCTTCCTTTCTCGCTATGGAAAGACACTTTTTGATTATCTTTTTATGCAGCTTTGAGTCTGTAGGGAAAGTGATGTTCTTTTCCTGAACTGTAGTGTCAATACTAACCTGGTCATCATCACTGTCATCTCCATTAATACGAATACTCTCTTTTAAAATTAATTCTATTCCCGCTTCTCCAATACGCTTGCGAAAATGGACAAGCTCAGAAGCTTCACAGGGTTCAGCTGAAACAAACTCTTGTTGTCCGCAAAAATATTGATAATAAAGGTTCTCACTCCATTGCTCAACAACGCTTTCATCTGAAATATTTCGAATATGCTTCAGGATCAACAACCCAACCATTAAACGGATTGGCTTTGCTGGTCTTCCGTTATCCTCGCAATAAAGAGGACTAAATTCTTTCTCAAAAAAATCCCAATCAACTTTATGCGCTAAGATATAAAGCGGGTGTTTTTGATTTAAAGTATCTTCTAATGTGAAGAAAAAACTAGATTGATTCGTTATTTTTGGCTTGGCTAACATAGATTTAAATTGCAAGTTTTAAGATATAAATATACGAAAACTTGCAGATTTAAACAAATAAAATATCCATTATATTATTAACAATCAATGTGTTAATTACTTTTTAAGGCTCGACTAAATAGGCCACGAATACACGAATAATATTTTTCTATTGCATTCTTGCGACACTCAAATAAACCAGAATAGAGAACTAGAGTATAGGGA
>JBFHQD010000062.1:0-14777 GCA_041592395.1 Bacteroidales bacterium
TTGAGTTCTTTTAATAATTGGGGGAAATTAAGACTTCGTCCAAAATCTTTAGGCAATCTCAATCTGCAATCTTATGTCGATGCTGCTGGAGGAATTACAGATGAATGGACAACAATTGAAATTCCGCTTTCGGATTTTGATTCTTCGATAGATTTTACCAATCTGAATTATATGGAATTCCCATACAGTGCCGATGCCGGTGAATTTCATTTGGCAATTAAAGACATTGTTTTTACCGGAGGCGATCAAGATTTTAGGTGGTTTGGCGAAAATAAAATAGACAATAGTCACGATGGATTTGGAGGCGCCGGCCAATTATTAGCCGAAGTTATTCCAGCTCAAACCAATGAAAACAGCATTCAAGAAGTGGCATTCTATATAAATGATATGCTACTATATACAGATATTTACGCTCCTTTCGCCTGTGAATTTATTCCACAAGAAGAAGGCGCTTACGAAACTTATGCCCTCGTAAAAACACAAAACCAGCAAAGCAAAACAAGCGAACGCATAACTTTTTTGGCGAAAGCTCCAGAAAATCCCGTTTCTGAGCTAAACATTTCTTTTTTAGAGCCCGGGAATGGAGATTCAGCACTTATAAATCAAACCTTGCAATTTGTGCCTTTTATTGAAGGCGAAGATTTGGAAAATGAACTTTATCTTAAAACCTGGAATACGGAAACGGGTTATCGTAAACTCAAATTTGGTTACGACGATCGCTATATCTACGGTCAATTTCAAGATGTAATTGCCGGAGGAAATGATACTTTAGAAATCGTTTTAAAATCTTTTTCATCAACGCCACGTTGGGACAAAATTCGTATTCGACCCTCTTCGATAGGTACTTTGACTTTAGATAAATATAGGACAGGAGAAGCAAGCGAATGGCTTACTATAAAGATTCCGCTGAGTGATTTTGATGCATCCATCGATTTTCATAACCTCTCATTTATCGAATTTCCTTATAGTGCTGATGCAGGCGCTTTCGAAATTGGCATTAAAGAAGTTCGTTTTGTAGGTGGATCTTCTCCCTTTGAGTGGTTTGGACCAAATCATTTTACGAATGCTCACGATGGTACAGGAGAAAGCGGCGCTATTTTTGCTCAATTGCAATTTCCTAAAGAAAATCCAATTTTGGCAGATACCGTTTATTTTATCGTGGACGGTCAAATTGAAGCTTATTCCATTCAAGCTCCTTATACCTTTGATTATTCATCGCCTTCAGAACGTACAAGTTCATTTATGTTTAAACTCATCGATTCTTATGGGTATTCGACTTATTCAGCACAGTTGCCAATTAAGTTCTACGATTTTCATTACGAAGATTATTCTGTCTTAACACTCACTTTCGATCAAGATCCGGGTGATGTTCAAGTTTCTTTAGCGCCTTTGAAATACAATAAAGATTTTGCTTACAGTTTTACTTTGGATGATGGTAAGTTTGACGGCTATGCCTATGCTTATAAATTATTAAATGGCGGCGACATCCCGGAAATTGGGGAATCGTTCGATGGGTTATTTTACACGGATGGATGTGGAAATGCGATTCCATTTAAAGCTTCGCTGGCCTGGAACAGTGTAAATGCCTCATTTTACGATATCCACATCAATACACCCGATTATATCACTTGGTCGCAATTGCAAGAAATGATGGCTTCAGGATGGGGAATATTAAATCACAGCTATTCGCATGCTGCTTATGGCGATACAGATTATAACTATCAAATTACAGAAAATCAAAATGTTGTAATAGAAAAAACGGCCTACGAAATGACTCAATTCGTCGTCCCCAGCGGCGACTTGAATTATGTTGATCCGGCATTTGAATTGGGCATGCAAGCGGTTTATAGCAATCAATTTGATTATCTGGGTTATGGAACCGGAATCGATATTGACTCCCCTTTTAACACCGTTCAACCCAAAATTTATCGACGGTATATGTATGATGATATTTATAATCCCTCCAACATTATGGATAAAATAAATGAAATTGCCGGTAATAGCCAAAACGGAAATCATATTTGGTGGAACGATTTCACACATCGCATTATTCCAACACCTACAGGAGGAAGCCTCGTTTGGGAAACTTTTAGATATTATATGGAAAATATTGCTTCGGTCTATGGAGCTGACGGAACAGATCAAATCTGGTTTGCTCCACAAACAGATGTTTTGAACTATTTAAAAGTCAGGGAAAATTCTTCTTTGGCATTTGAAAAAGAAGGGAATACAGTAACTATTTATCTAAACACTTCAGAAATACCGGAGAATTTGATCGATTATTTTCTAAGCATAAATGTTACTGCCGATGCAGAATTGCTTTCTGTTTCGCCTCAATTTAGTGCAAATATCAATTTTGCCAATACATCAACAACAGAAAAACTCATCAATATAGCGTGGTCGCAGCCAACAATGAAGCGCATGCAAGCCATGGCTTTCCCTAATGCCATCGAAGAAGAAATTGCACCAAGCGAGATCACTATTTTCCCAAACCCTATTGATGCACCAAAAATGAACATCAACTTTAAAAGTGCGTTGGATGCCCCAATTACATTTACCATATTTAGTATAAGTGGTAAAGAAATTTACCGAGAAAACAGAAATAGCATTGAAGGAATCAATACCATTCATTTAACGATTCCTGACTTGAAAAAAGGAATCTATTTTCTTTCGTTAAAGAGTGAATATCAAGAATTTAAAACAAAGAAAATTATCGTTTACTAAAAAACTCGTCGAGAGAATTTCTGGACGAGTCTATTTTTTTTTCGAATAATGCGAAATTTAATTTCCGGTTAAGGTTTTTGGAATACGTCCATTTTTAATGGCTTCCGACCGTAATCTGCGACCGACAATTCGTTCGACCATTGTACCTATTTCCAATACTTTGTCAATATCTAAATTGGTTTCGATACCCATTTCGTCCATCATCACTACCATATCTTCGGTAGAAACCAGACCCACTAAATTTGGATCTTTATAATAATACGATCCTGTTCCTGCAACAGGTACTCCACTTACAAAGTTAGCCGGTTGACCGCCAATTCCGCCCATAGTCGATTCGTAATTGGTCATCCCGGCTTGTAAAGCAGCCAAAACATTGGCCAATCCCCAACCTCTCGTCGTGTGAAAATGAACAATGTGCTTATCCGGTTTTTGGAAATGATCCATCAACATGGAATAATAACGATAAACACGATCGGGTGATGCCGAACCGTCGTGATCGGCATGCTCCACATCGTTGGCTCCAATATCAATCCATCGTTGTGCAAACTCAATGGCCTTACTCATTTCGGTTGGTCCTTCAATTGGACAACCCCAAATAGTACTTACCGTACCATTCACTTTTATACCGGCATCGTGTGCCTTTTTAATTGATTCTTCAGCCATTTTCCAGTATTCTTTTAAAGTTAAACCGGAATTTTTCTGATGATGCGATTCGCTAGTTGAAACCATTAATAAGATTCGATCAGGACCATAACCATCCAATTTTGCTTGAATAGCGCGTTCCACAGCAGTTTCGCGTATAGTTATCGCGGTTAAGCTCACTTCATTTATTAAATCTTTTACTTTTTTTGAATTCCGAATCCCTTTGAAAAGATTATCGCAATCTTTAAACTGAGGCATCCCTTTGGGATTTCCAAAATTTGATACTTCTATATGTTTAAATCCAGCTAAAATGAGCTGCTCTAAAGTCCATAGCTTGGCTTCGGTAGGGATAAACTTTTCTTCGTGCTGAAAGCCATCGCGGACGGTTATATCTCCTATAGTTACTTTTTTAGGGTAATTCATTTTTTTCTTTTTTTTGGTTATTCATTTAAAAATTCGACAAGAGTACTTTGTGATTCATTCCTTCACCACAGAGCCACTAAGCCACTAAGTTATGCTATTTCTTTTCTCTGTTTCTCCGTGTCTTTGTGATCTATTTTTTAACACAACTCAAGATTAATGAAAATTATATATTCATTTCGGGGATTTCACCTTCTACAATTAATGGAGCTCCTGTTTTATCAATTATTTCTTGCACTTCAACGCCCGGAGCGCGCTCTAAAAGTTTAAACCCTTTATCCGTTATTTCAATTACAGCAAGATCGCTTACAATTTTGGTGACACAGCGGATACCGGTTAATGGAAGTTTACAGGCTTTTACCAATTTCGGATTTCCATCTCTATCCGTATGTGTTGTTGCCACGATAATGTTTTTTGCAGCAGCAACCAAATCCATAGCACCACCCATTCCTTTCACCATTTTACCGGGAATCTTCCATGAAGAAATATCGCCTTTATCCGTAACTTCAAAAGCACCTAAAACCGTTAAATCGACATGCCCACCTCTGATCATAGCAAAGCTTAGCGATGAGTCGAAAAAAGAAGATCCGGGAATCGTAGTCACTGTTTGTTTTCCGGCATTAATTAAATCGGCATCGGCTTTGCCTTTTTCAGGAAAAGGACCTATGCCTAATAATCCATTTTCAGATTGAAGAATAACTTCCATACCTTCCGGAACAAAATTAGCGACTAAGGTAGGGATGCCTATTCCTAAATTCACATAATAACCGTCTTGTAATTCTTGAGCAATGCGTTTTGCAATTCCGTTTTTATCTAAACCCATTTCTTATATTTTTAGTCATTTCTTTGTGTCTCAATACCTCTGTGGTATTATTTCATTTAACCACTAAGGCACAAAGACACTAAGTTAAAATCAAACTATTACTTCGTTGTTTCAAACTCAATACGTTTCTCATAATCAACACCTTGAAATATTCGCTGAACAAATATTCCGGGGGTATGAATTTGAGCAGGATCAAGTTCACCTGCAGGAACAAGTTCTTCCACTTCGGCAATCGTAATTTTTCCTGCCATCGCCATGGGTTGATTGAAATTATTTGCCGTATGACGATAAATTAAATTGCCCATCGTATCGCCCTTCCACGCTTTTACAATCGCAAAATCGGCTTTGAGCCACCTTTCCATCAGGTACATTTTTCCGTCAAATTCGCGCACTTCTTTGCCTTCAGCGACTTCAGTGCCATATCCGGCAGGAACAAAAAAAGCAGGAATACCGGCCCCTCCGGCACGAATTCTTTCGGCTAATGTTCCTTGCGGAATCAAATCCACTTCCAATTCTCCTTCTAAAAGTTGACGCTCAAATTCTTTGTTTTCGCCAACATAAGAAGAAATCATTTTTTTTATTTGATGCTTTTTCAAAAGCAAACCCAAACCAAAATCATCAACGCCTGCATTATTGGAAATGCATGTTAAATCAGAAAGTCCACTTTCAACCAAAGCATTAATCGTATTTTCGGGAATACCACTTAAACCAAAACCGCCCAACATAAAAGTTTGTCCGTTTTGCATTCCAACAATGGCTTCCTTCGCATTTTTTACTACTTTGTTCATATTTTTTTATTTTCAAAGTGATAATATCATTTTCAAATATACAAAACTAACATCCGATATAGCGAGAAATAACCAAACGCTGTATTTCACTTGTTCCTTCGCCAATCTGCAATAAGCGCTGATCGCGATAAAAACGCTCTACCGGATAATCTTTCATTAAGCCATAACCGCCGTGGATTTGAACGGCCTCATCAGCCACTTCACGGGCGATTTCGGAACAATACAACTTCGCCATAGCGGCTTCTTTTGCAAAGGGTTTTCCTTCGTCTTTCAGCCAACACGCTTTATAAAGCAAGTTTCTACCCAGTTCAATTTTCAAAGCCATGTCGGCCAATTTAAAGGCATTGATTTGAAATTTACTTATGGGTTTACCAAACTGTTTTCGCTCGTTTGAATAACGCAAAGCTTCCTCAAAAGCGCCTTGAGCTAATCCCAAACCCATAGCACCAATAGAAAGTCGACCATTATCTAAAGTAGACAGCATAATATGCGATCCTTCTCCAACTTTGCCTAATAAATTTTCTTCGGGAACTTTACAATCGTCAAAATACAATTCAGAGGTATCCGAAGCGCGCCACATCATTTTATTATGCATAGCAACACGCTTAAATCCATTTGTTCCTTTTTCAACAATTATGGTCGTAAATTCTTTCTTTCCATCAGGAAAAGTTTGCGTAACAGCCTGAACAGTTGCGCCTAAAGAAATATCAGAAGCGCCATTGGTGATAAAAATTTTGGAACCATTAATTGTCCATTTTCCATCTTCCAATTTGGCAGTTGTTTTGCTGCCGCGAGAATCCGATCCGGCATCGGGCTCTGTTAAACCAAAAGCCCAGATTCCTTCGCCTGTACAAAGTTTGGGTAAGTATTTTAATTTTTGCTCTTCCGTTCCGTAATAATACAAAGGACCGATTCCCAAGGAATTATGCGCTGCTAAAGTAGCTGCCTGAGAACCATCAACACGTGCCAATTCCTCAACAGCAATTATATAGGAAAGCGTATCGAGTCCTTGACCTCCATATTGTTCGGGTAAATACATCCCGAATAATCCCAGTTCACCAATTTTTTTTGTTAGCTCATAAGAGAATTCTCCCTTTTCATCTAAAGCTTGTGCCACAGGTTTAATTTCACGTTCTGCAAAATCACGCACTGTTTGACGAATAAGTTCTTGTTCTTGACTTAATTCAAAGTTCATTTCTTTTTTTATTTAGTTGTTGTTCTAAAAATCAAACATAAAGTCCGCTTTTTAGAATCTTATTGTTTATTCTCCTTTTCTTCTTCCAGTTTGATCAATACCTTACTACCATCAACCATATCCGCTTCGGACACATTCAGTTCTTCAATAATTCCATCGCGTGCCGCTAAAATATTGTTTTCCATTTTCATAGCTTCAACAATAAGTAAAACATCGCCCTTCTTAACATGGTCGCCTTTATTAACCAATACTTTTATTACTTTTCCGGGCATAGGCGATTTTACAATATCACCGGCTTGACCAACCAAAGCCGTTTCGTAAAAATCAGGAATCGTTAAACGATCAAAGCGTTTGAGTAAAAAATTATAACCCGAAACTCCTAAAATTGTATTGTTGTCTTTATCTTCCGATAAAGTAAATTTAAAGCAATCTTTATTAATTGCGACTTGAATAAAATTGGCTTTAATCTCTTTAACACAAACATTGTATTTTTCATCCTGAACAAGGAAGACGCCGCCCTTATTACTTCTTTCTATAATCTTTATTTGCTGTTCTTCACCATCAAGGGCAATGGCTATTTGCATTTTCTGACGCCAAAATCCAATTTTTTCCCAAACCGTTTCATGCTTATTCGAAGCAAATTGATGCGCTAAAAAAGCACAGAATACAACGGGTTTAGAAATTTCTTCTCGTTCTTTCTGTATCCATTGGATTAATTTTTCGCTTTGATGATCGCAAAACTTGGTGTCGATTTTATTGTTTTGATAATCCTTATTTTGCAAAACACTCATCAAATAGGTGATATTGGTTTTTAAACCATGTATGGGATAGTGCTCCAAAGCTTGAAGCAATTTTTTACGGGCTAAATCGCGATTGGCATCAAAAGCAATGAGTTTAGAGATCATCGGATCGAAAAAACTTTTTACTTCTACCGGTTTATCAATTCCACTATCCACACGAATTCCCTCTCCTTTAGGTTCCTGATACAAAGTCAATTGCCCGGGCGATGGAAGAAAATCATTTTCAGGATCTTCGGCATAAATACGTGCTTCGATAGCATGTCCTTTTTGCTGAATATCGCTTTGCGAAAAACGCAATTTATTTCCGGCTGCTATCGCTAATTGTTCGCGTACAATATCGATACCGGTTACCATTTCAGTTACAGGATGTTCAACCTGAACTCGCGTATTCATTTCTAAGAAATAATAATTCAGTTTATTATCAACTAAAAATTCGATAGTCCCCGCATTTTCATAACCAATAGCTAGCGCGATTTTTACAGCCTCTGCTCCCATTTTCTCACGTACTTCCGGAGTCAATGATGGCGAAGGAGATTCTTCAATGACTTTCTGAAAACGGCGTTGTATAGAGCATTCGCGTTCATAAAGATGAACTACATTTCCGTGTTTATCTCCTATCACTTGAATTTCGATATGACGGGGATTTTCAACGTATTTCTCAACAAATACTTCGCCATCGCCAAAATAGGCTTTTGCTTCTCTACTTGTAGATTCGATAGTCGATTTTAAATCTTTCCAATCGCGTACGATGCGCATGCCTTTTCCGCCACCACCTGCAGCCGCTTTTACCAAAACAGGTAACGCAATAGATTTAGCAGCATCGAGCAAATGGTTGATATCGCCCGTATGGGCTTTGGTCATTGGAATATTTAATTTTTCGACAAAAGCACGCGCGGCTATCTTATTCCCCATCAACTTAATGGCCTTTACCGATGGACCAATAAAAACGATTCCCACTTTTTCGCAAGCAGCAACTAACTTTGGATTTTCAGCCAAGAAACCATAACCGGGATGAATGGCTTCGCAATTTGTTTCTTTTGCTACCGCGATGATTTTATCGATATTCAAATAGGTTTCGTTCAAGGCGGCATCACCTATACAATGCGCTTCGTCGGCCACCCGTATATGCATACTATCGGCATCGACTTTGGAATAGACAGCCACGGTTTGAATACCCATTTTTTTTGCTGATCTAATAATTCGAACCGCAATTTCACCGCGATTGGCGATTAATATTTTATTGAAAATTTTCATTTCGTTTTTTTTAACCACAAAGGCACTAAGGCACTAAGTTTATTATTTTTTTATTTGTAAACTATTGCTCCTCATTTCTTTTTTTTCTTTGTGTTTCTGTGTCTCTGTGGTTTCCTTTTATTTCCAAAAATCACAAATCATTTACTCTACCCAATTCGGTTTACGTTTCTCTAAAAAAGCGGCCATACCTTCCTGTCCCTCTTCCGAAGCCCGAATATCGGCAATCATTTTTGCGGTATAGCCAATCGCTTCTTGCAAAGTGAGTTTATTCGAAATATCATAAATCAAATTTTTACAATGACTCATCGCTTTGGGACCACTTGTTTTAAGCAGCGCAATCACTTCCTCTAGATAAGCTTCTAATTTATCAGACGCTAATGATTTATTCACCAAACGATGATACGCCGCTTCTTCTCCTTTAAAGCGTTTTCCAGTCAGCATCAGCTCTTTAGAGCCATATTCACCTACTCGTTTTGTAACATAGGGAGAAATGCAAGCCGGAACAATTCCAATCTTGACTTCGCTTAATGAGAACGTTGTATTTTCATCGGCATAAGCAAAATCGCAGGCGGCAAGCAGTCCGTTTGCTCCTCCAATTGCTGCTCCATGAACAAGAGCAATGGTAGGTTTTGGACAAGTATAAATTTCGTAAAAACATTTCGAAAGATTCAAACTTTCCTCATAATTATCTTCATAAGAATATTTGGCTACATTACGCATCCAGTTTAAATCGGCACCGGCACAGAATGATTTTCCTCTCCCTCGTAGCACAACAATTCTAATTTCACCTATCGATTTAATTTCTTTAAACATTTCGATAAGTTCTGCAATCATTACTTCGTTAAAAGCATTGTGAATTTCCGGGCGATTGAGCCAAACGGTACCTACTTCGTTTTTTATTTCTAATTGTATTGTTTCAAAATTCTGCATACGATCTATTTCCCTTTTGTTTTTTCTATTATTTCTTCAACTACCGCGGGATCGAGTAAAGTACTTATGTCGCCGAAATTTGTAAAATCGTTGGCCGCTATTTTCCGCAATATCCTTCGCATAATTTTTCCCGATCTTGTTTTAGGCAATCCGCTAACTATCAGAATTTTATCTGGCCTTGCAATGGGGCCGATGATATTATTAACTCCAATTTTTATACTTTTAATTATTCCTTTTTCGCTTGTAGTGTCGTCCATATCATTACAAACAACGTAAGCAAATATTCCTTGCCCTTTAATATCGTGAGGATAACCAACGACGGCCGATTCGACAACACGCGGATGCTCGTTGATGGCATTTTCAACTTCGGCAGTACCCATACGATGACCTGATACATTGATAACATCATCCACCCTTCCCAAAATTCGGTAGTAGCCATCCTCATCACGCTTCACGCCATCGCCCGTAAAATAATGATTTTTAAAGGTGCTAAAATAGGTTGATCTAAAACGCTCATGATCACCATAAAGCGTTCTGGCCATTCCCGGCCATGGGAATTTTATACATAAATTTCCTTCCACACTATTTCCTTGTAATTCTTTGCCTTCATTATCTAAAATTACAGGTTGAATTCCGGGTAAAGGTAAAGTAGCATAAGATGGTTTTGTTGGTGTAATACCAGCTAGTGGACTAATTAAAATGCCACCATTTTCTGTTTGCCACCAAGTATCAACAATAGGGCATTTGTTTTTCCCTACATGATCGTGATACCAATGCCAGGCTTCCTCGTTGATAGGTTCTCCAACCGTTCCTAAAACTTTTAAGCTTTTCAATGCTTTGTCTTCTACAAATTTATTTCCTAAAGCCATTAAAGAACGAATAGCTGTAGGCGCTGTATAAAACTGATTTACTTGATGCTTTTCTATAATATCCCAAAAACGACCTGCATCCGGCCAGGTTGGAATACCTTCAAACATTAAGGTTGTTGCACCACTAAGAAGTGGACCATAGACAATATACGAATGCCCGGTAATCCAACCAATATCAGCAGAGCAGAAAAAAACATCGCCTTGGCTATACTGAAATACATTTCTAAAAGTATAAGCCGTATAAACCATATAACCTCCGGTTGTATGTACAACGCCTTTTGGCTTTCCTGTTGATCCTGAAGTATATAGAATAAACAAAGGATCTTCTGCATCCAGAACTTCGGCTGTATTTTCAGTGGAAACACCTTGACAAATTTCGTCCCACCAAAGGTCTCTACCCTTTTGCATCGAAATATTTTCGCCCGTCCTTTTTTTAACAATCACCTTTTTCACCGAATCGCATTTCTCTAAAGCTTCATCAACGATCGATTTTATCGGAATTGTTTTTGTTCCTCGAAAACCACCATCCGCAGCAATAACAATCTTTGCTTGTGCATCAATAATTCGATCGGCTAATGAGGTACTAGAAAATCCGGCAAAAACAATGCTGTGAATCGCCCCTATTCTGGCACAAGCGAGCATGGCAATAACCAACTCCGGAATCATAGGCATATATAGCGCAACTCGATCTCCTTTTTTTACATCCAACGAGAGTAAGACATTTGAAAACTGTTTTACTTTCTCAAATAATTGGCTATACGTAAGCGTAACGGCCGCTTCATCCGGATTATTTGCTTCCCAAACAATCGCCACCTGATCTTTACGTGTAAAAATTTGTCTCTCGAAGATATTTTCCGTCAAATTAAGCTTGCCCCCTTTAAACCACTCTATTTTTGGTTCTTCGAAGTTCCAATCTAAAATGGTATCGCATTTTTTTCGCCAAAAGAATTCCTCGGCTTGTTGACTCCAAAATTGTTCAGGATTTACAACACTCTTTTGATACTCATGAAAATATCCACTTAAAGTTTTAATTTTTATAGCCATACTATAGTTTTTAGGGTGTATTACATTCTAAAAATTCCGTATTTCGTCTCGTCCCATTTCTTACTCAACGACATAGCAATTCCCATTGCCAACACTTTTCGTGTATCTACCGGATCGATAATTCCATCGTCCCACATACGTGCCGTGCTGTAATATGCAGAGCCTTCGTGTTCGTATTTATCCAATATCGATTTTCTTAATTGATCGATGTCTTTTTGGGGCATTTTTTTTCCGCCTAAAGCCAACTGGTCTTTTTTCACTTGAATTAAAACATCGGAGGCTTGTTCTCCACCCATAACCGAAATTTTTGCATTCGGCCACATAAACAACAGGCGAGGGTCGTAAGCACGACCGGCCATTGCGTAATTTCCTGCTCCAAACGATCCGCCAATCACCACCGTAAATTTCGGAACATTGGCATTCGCCACTGCATGAACCAATTTTGCTCCATCGCGCGCTATTCCTTTGCGTTCGTATTCTTTGCCGACAATAAAACCGGTTATGTTTTGCAAGAATACTATCGGAATATTTCGACTCGTACACAGTTCAATAAAATGGGCTCCTTTCAAAGCTGTTTCGGAAAACAAAACCCCATTATTAGCGATAATTCCAACCGGAAATCCCATAATATGAGCAAAGCCGGTAATAATGGTCGGTGCATAGCGCGCTTTAAACTCCTGAAAACGACTACCATCTACAATGCGAGCAATAATTTCTTTGGCATCCACCGCTTTTTTTAAATCAACCGGAGCAATGCCATACAATTCCTTTGGATCGTAATAAGGCGCTTCAACAGGAACACTTTCAAGCTTTTGTTTTTCTTTACTTTCGATCGTTTCAAAAATATTGCGACAGATAGAAATGGCATGGCGATCATCTTCTGCAAAATGATCAGCAACACCGGAAATACTCGTATGCACATCGGCACCACCCAATTCTTCAGCAGTAACCTCTTCACCTGTAGCGGCTTTTACTAAAGGTGGACCACCGATAAAGATAGTTCCTTGTTCTTTAACAATAATGGTTTCATCGCTCATAGCCGGAACATAAGCTCCTCCGGCGGTGCAACTTCCCATAACTATTGCGATTTGAGGAATTCCGGCAGCCGACATACGCGCCTGATTGTAAAAAAACCGCCCAAAATCGAAGCGATCTGGAAAAACATTGGCTTGGTCGGGAAGAAAAGCCCCACCCGAATCGACCATATAAACACAAGGTAAATGATTTTCCATGGCAATTTCTTGCGCCCGAACATGTTTACGTATCGTTTCCTTGATATAAGTCCCCCCTTTTACAGTAGCATCGTTGGCAATAATGATGCTTTCTTTTCCTTGAATAACACCTATACCCGTTATAATTCCGGCCGAAGGAAATTGATTTTCGTATTTACCGTAGGCTCCTAAGGTGGACAATTCAAGAAATGGCGTGTTCGAATCGACTAAAAGATCGATTCTTTCTCGCGCCAAAAGCTTCCCTCGCTTTTTATGTTTAATTACGGATTTATCGTTTCCTCTTTCTATTACGGAGGCTGTTCTTTCGCGAAAGGTTTCCAACAAGTTCTGATAGGCCTTTTTGTTGGCTTGAAAGCTTTCCGATTTAACGTCGATTTGTGATTTTATACGATACACAGTATTTTCGTTTTAATTTCTTATCCAAATTGAGCGATCAAATGTAAAATATTTTCTTATGCTTGCATAAGATTTATTCGAATTTTTTATAAACAAATTCGAATTTTTAGCTTGAAAAAAAAGAATTTATTCGTAAAACTTTGATTAAAAATAAAATAGAAAAATCTATTTCAACGAATTTTTCCATTCTTCAAGTGTAAAAGTCGTTTTTAAACGAACACCTTTTTCCGTATTTTGTAAATTACAACACTCATTATAAATATCATGTTCGAAAAACAGCGTATAATCTTTAGCAACGGCTTCATCAAAAAATGCTTTTTTCTCGTCTAGTGTCAAAAGGGGTCTTGTATCATAAGCCATAATCCAAGGCAAAGGAATATGTGCTGTTGAAGGTAAAAGATCGCCCATAAAAACCAGCGTTTTTCCTTTATGGGTAATATGCGGAATCATTTGTCCATCGGTATGTCCGTTAAAAATTTTCAATAAAAAACCCGGATAAATTTCACCTTCGTCTTCCACTATATTCAATTGTCCGCTTTCCTGAATGGGTAAAATATTTTCGCTTAAAAAACTCGCTTTTTCTCTGTTGTTAGGATGAGTTGCCCATTTCCACTGCGCTTTACTCACCCAATATTTTGCATTTTTAAAGGTAGGAATCAATGCTGATTTATCTTCGTTCCATTTGATAGAACCACCCGTATGATCAAAATGCAAATGGGTTAAGACCATATCAGTAATCTCATCTGTTGTTAAATCATATTTTGCCAAGGACTTCTCAAGCGTATCCTCGCCATGCAAATGATAATGGCCCAAAAACTTAGGATCTTGTTTATCTCCTATTCCATTATCGATTAGTATTTTTCGATTTCCATCTACGACTAAAAGACAACGCATTGACCAGGAACACAAATTATTTTCATCAGCCGGATAAACTTTCGACCAGATGGACTTTGGGACAACGCCAAACATGGCTCCCCCATCCAATTTAAAATTTCCAGTAGGTATGCTGTAAATTTCCATATCTCTAATTTTGATTAACAAAGATAAAGAATGCCGCAATGTGACCCAATTTTCTCCCATCGGATAATGTTAAAGAAAGTAAAAAAAGCAGACAAAAATGCCTGAATCCTTTCAAAATCAAAAGCATTGCATCTGCTCTTTTCATCAATTAATTTTGCAATAAGCTTTTTGGCAAAAGCTCAATAGTGTCATTTTTTTCATAGAAAACAGACGGATTATGATTCATCAACTATTTATTATTTCGGATGGAACCGGACGAACAGCAGAGCGTGCCCTTAATGCCGCACTCACTCAATTCGAAAATACAGAAGTACAAACCACCCTTTTTCCAAATATCAGAACAAGACAGCAAGTGGAGGAAATTATTGCTGAAGCTAAACAATACGAGGGCTCCGTTGTTCATACTGTGGTAACAAAAAGTCTACGCGACATTATTTTAGAGCAAGGCAAACTCCTCGAAGTAGAAACCATCGATTTAATGGGTCCTCTTTTGGCGCAATTGGCGCAACAGTTTTCCAATTCTCCCTCTGAGAAACCAGGAATTTTTTACGAATTGAATAAAGCTTATTTTAAGCGAATTAAAGCGCTTGAATATACTTTTCGCCACGATGATGGTCAAAGAATTGAAAGTCTTAAAAAA
>JBFHQD010000063.1:0-14717 GCA_041592395.1 Bacteroidales bacterium
AATCGGCATTGGCGCTCAAAATCTGGAAGGAAGAACACAACGAAGATATTCGCGCATTTAATTTGGTGTCTTTAGGTGCTCATAGCAAAAGAAGCTGGTTTTTGTTTAAAAAGGCAATGCCCGAAACAGAAATAGGGATAATCGCCATTCAAGATCACCGGTACGATTCAAAAAAATGGTGGAAAAGCAGCCTCGGATCAAGAACAGTAATTTCGGAAGCCATCGGATATTTTTATGTGTACTTTTTTATGTAGCTAGCTGAATTTTGGCTATTTTAGTCCAATATTTCATAGCAAAATAGAATAATGAATGAATTCAACAATTAGCGCAAGTGAAAAATAAGATCGTTTTTCTTTTAATTTATCTTTTAGTTGCTCCTCCCGTTGTACTTTACAGCCTGAGTCAAGAAACTGTAAGTCAAAATGATACGACAGATATTACAATTCACTCATTAGAAAAAGAATACGATACACATTCCACTGCCGTTTTTCCTCTACTGGTCGACGAAGTTGGCGCCATTTTGATTATCAGTTTAATTTTAGTGTTGCTTTTCATTATACTGGCTCTTTTCTATTTTTATTCAAAAAAAATAAAGGAAATCAATAAAGCATCACAACAATTAAGCATGCAAAACGAAAAATTGCAGGATGCCAATCAAACAAAAGAGAAATTTTTATCGATAATCGGCCATGATTTGAAGAATCCTTTCAATTCGGTGTTAGGTTTATCAAATTTGGTTATCGATCAATGGAAATCTTTGGATGACGAAGAGCGTTTTAATATCTCTAACGAGATAAACAGCTCAAGTCAAAGCCTTTACGAATTACTCGATAATTTATTGATTTGGTCGAGAACACAAACGAGCAAGGTAAAATGGGTGCCTATCAAATTCGATCTGAACGAAAACATCCTGCAAATCTACGAGATCTTTAAAAATCAAGCCAACTTTAAAAACATCAATGTTCGCCTCGAAATTTCGGGTGTAAAAAATGTGTTTGCCGATCCCAATATGATCTCTACCGTAATACGAAATTTACTTTCCAATGCACTAAAGTTTACGCACGAGGGCGGACAAATTGTTTTGCGATCGCAAAGCAAAGCGGATATGGTAGAATTCTCCATATCAGACAACGGAAAAGGCATATTGCCTGAGGATTTGAAACGTATTTTTGAGGATACCGGTCACCAAACAACAAAAGGAACATCGAATGAAACAGGTTCGGGACTGGGACTGCTCTTAGCCAAGGATTTTATCAATAGAAACAAGGGGCTTATCTGGGTAGAAAGCAAACCCGGAAAAGGAAGTTTATTTACTTTTACCTTGCCTGTTTCTGAAACAAAATAGCTATGAAAAACATAAAGTATTCTGCTTTCTTTCTTCTCATTTTAGGTCTTGTCTCTGCTTGCCAGACGAAAGAAACAAAAAACTATATAGCCCGAATAGAAAAGCAAAGAGCCGAAAAAAATCAGGAATATGCCGACTCGCTAACGAGTCCGCTTAACCCTATTCATATAGCCGAATTTACAGGCTTGGATTATTTTCCGGTTGATCCGGATTTCAAAATTACAGGTCGCTTTGAACTCACACCCGAAGAAAAACCCGTAGTGATGCTCACCTCTACGGATAGAGCTCCGGTGTATCGAAAATACGGGAATTTTTATTTTAAAATTCACGACGAAAAATTTGTGCTTGGCGCTTTTCAGGATATGGATACTATCGACGCTACGGCTTATAATAAATTCCTTTTTCTTCCGTTTCAGGATTTAACGAGTTCTAAGGAATCTTATGGCGGAGGCCGATATATCGATATTTTAATTCCTCATTCTGACTCTATTACTGTAGATTTTAACCTAGCCTACAATCCCTATTGTGCTTATCACGATCGGTGGTCTTGCGTAATTCCTCCTCCTGAAAATTTTCTTAACGTTAAAATATTGGCCGGTGAGAAAAAATTTCATTTAGCCGCTCATTAATAGATCTATGATAAAAAAATGCTTAACGTTTTTAATGCTGTTTGTGCTTCTCTCTCTTCAAGCTCAAGATAGAAAGAGCTATAAGATTGATATTAAAATTAAAGGTCTGGAAGATAGCGTCCTTTATTTAGCCAATTATTACGGCGATAAAACATATGTTGTAGATACCGCTATTAAAAAAGGAAAATACGCCTATCTGTTTGAAGATAAAAAGTATTTAGATGGAGGAATATACATCGTGATCGGACAACAGAACAATTCTATTTTTGAATTTTTGATTGCTGATAATCAGGATTTAAAATTCGACTCCGACAATGACAATCTCATCGAAAAAATGAAAGTCAAAGGCTCTAACGAAAATGCACTCTTTTTCGATTATCTGGCCTATTCAAATATTCAGTATACGCAATTAAAATTCTATCAGAAAAAACTAAAAACCTTTTCACCACCTAACGATTCTATTGCGATAATCAACAAACTTATCGAGCAATTAAATACGGATGTAGCCGATTATAAAGAAGCCATTATCGAAGCTTATCCAAATACTTTTATTGCCCATTTTTTCCTGGCTATGAAAAGTCCGGAGCTCCATTTTTTACCCCATTTTACCAAACAAGACTCTGCAAAAGCCTTTAGAAATTACAAGAAGCAATATTGGGATTATTTGGATTTTAACGACGACCGACTTATCCGTACGCCGGTTTTTCATAATAAACTCGACTATTATTTTAAGGCTATTGCCAATCCTGTGCCCGACAGTTTAATAAAGGATATTGATCATTTTTTAGCGTTAATTCCTGAGAAATCGGAATTATACAAACACAGTTTATGGTACCTTACTATAAAATTCGATCAATCGAACCGAATGGGATATGATAAAATTTTGGTTCATTTTGCCGATAAATATTATTCAAAAGGCAAAGCCAATTGGCTAAATCATACGGTTCTAAACAATATTCTCGACGAAGCCAATAAACGACGCAATGCCTTAATCGGTAATAAAGCTTCGAATTTAGTGATGCAAAACGCAGATTTAAGTCCCATTTCGATGTACGCTATCGATAAAAAATACACGCTGCTCTATTTTTGGAGTCCAACTTGCGGGCACTGTTCCGTTGAAACTCCTAAGCTCAGAGATTTTTATTTAAAATACGCAAAAAAATTCGATTTAGAAGTGTACGCCATTTGCGCTGATGCAAATTTAAAAGAAATGAAGGCCTATATTGCTAAATATAAACTACCGTGGATAAATGTTAACGGACCACGAAGTTATACGCAAGACTTTCATGAGCTCTATAATGTGTATTCAACGCCTTATATATTTGTACTCGACAAAGACAAAACGATTATAGCCAAACAAATTAATAGTGACCAATTATTTGATTTTATATCAAATTACGACAAAACCAAGACTAAGAATGACATACAACTTCGACCAAAAAATTGATAGATTAGATTCAAATTCAGTAAAATACGATATTAGAGAAATATATTTCGGAAATAAAAACGTGATCCCTTTGTGGGTAGCGGATATGGATTTTGCCACTCCGGAATGTATTCGAAAAGCCATTTTAAAGAGAGCCGAACACGAAATTTACGGCTATTCCATAAAACCCGAATCCTATTATACTTCGATACAAAATTGGTTAAAAACACAGCACAACTGGTCTATCCCGAAAGAAAGTATTGATTTTAGTCCGGGCGTAGTCCCCGGTATTGTATTTAGCATACTTGCTTTAACCGATCCGGGAGATAAAATTATTGTGCAAACACCGGTTTATTTTCCGTTTTTCACGAGCATAGAAGGCAATAATAGAGAAATGCTTGTCAATCCTTTAAAAGAAAATAAGGGTTATTACGAGATGGATTTTGACGATTTGAAATCGAAAATTGATTCTAGGACCAAAATGATACTTCTGAGTAGTCCGCATAATCCGGTGGGTCGTGTTTGGAAAAAAGAAGAATTGCAAGAATTGGTCGAAATTTGTGTTGAAAACGACATTATCATTGCCAGCGATGAAATCCACGCCGATTTGGTTTTTCAACCTCACAAACATATTCCATTGGCATCCCTTTCTGAAAAGGCAAAACAGCAAACCATAACCTTTATGGCGCCCAGCAAAACATTTAATATGGCGGGTTTGAGCTCTTCTTTTGTTATTATCGAAAATGAAACCTACCATAAAAAGTACCGAGCGCTCGTTGATAGTTATCACCTTTCCGGTGGCAATTTATTTGGTATTGTTGGAACAGAAGCCGCTTATTTGCATGGCGAAGACTGGTTAAAACAAATGCTCATTTATACGGAAAAAAATATCGATTTTGTAAGCGACTATTTAGCGAAAAATATTCCTCAAATCCATTTCGCTAAACCGGAAGGCACTTATTTATTGTGGATTAATTTTAAAGCCTTAAAAATGACGGATGCCCAATTAAAAGAATTCCTCGTTCATCAAGCAGAAATAGGGTTAAATCAAGGGATCATCTTTGGCGAAAACGGCTCCGGCTATATGCGAATGAATGTAGCTTGTCCTAAATCACTGCTCGAAAAAGCGCTAAATCAATTAAAAAGAGCCATCGATAAATTGGATTTATAACTTTCTTAATCGCGCCATATAAAAGCCATCAAAACCCTCGCTAGGCCAAACTTTTTTCTCCGCCTCTAAACGGTATTTTCCGTTTTGCTTAGCCAGAAAATTTTCAATTTGCTTCTCATTTTCGGAAGGCAAAATAGAACAAGTCACATAAATCAGTGCCCCTCCTGACATTAACATACTTTGATATTCCTCTAAAATCTGTTCTTGCTTGGTCTTGTATTCTTCGATCTTATCCAGGCTGAGTTTCCATTTAGCATCCGGTTTTCGACGCAAAATTCCCAAACCGCTGCATGGAGCATCAATCAGTAATACATTTGCTTTCTCGGTTAACTTTATAATTTGCTGCTTATGTGCAAGATGCGCACTCACAATTCGCGTTCCCGCTCTTTTACCCCTTTTTTCGAGCTCTACTAATTTAGCATCCTCAATATCCATTGAAAATATTTTTCCCTTATTTTCCATTTGAGCAGCTAAATGCAGCGATTTTCCACCGGCACCGGCACAAGCATCGACTACGGACATTCCTTCTTTAACTTGCGAAAAAGGAGCAACCAATTGCGATGAAGCATCTTGTACTTCGTAATATCCATTTTTAAATGACCTTAGCTGACTTAAATCGCGTCTTTGTTTTAAGATAAGCGCATCCGGAAAACCTGCAATTTCCGCCACTTCAAGGCCTTCTTTCGCTAAAATAGTTTTTAGTTTAGATTTATCCGTTTTTAATGTATTTACCCTTAAAACAACATCGGTAGTTTGATTTAAGGCAGTAATTTCTTTTTCCCAACGATCACCAAGTTCATTATGCCCAAGCTCATTTAACCAGTCAGGAATGGATGCGGCGCAACTTAAATCAGAGGCATATTTTATTTTATTCTTCCGTATCGATTCATCATTTGGAATCTGGGGTGTAAACCAATCAGGAAAATCCACCTGTTTCTCTTGCAGATAAACGGCAAGTACTTTTTCAAATCGAGTCGCATCTTGCTCATTAATTTCGCCTATGGTCAAATACCATTTCCACCAACGAACAATATCATATATACTTTCGGCAATAAAGCGTCGATCGCGCGAACCCCAACGACGGTCTTTTGTAATTTGAGACCGAACAACACGATCAGCAAGTTTATTGTTTCCAAAGATTTCTTCCAAACCCTCAATAACGGCCTGAACTGTAAGTTTATGTAACTTCATACGATTTGGGTTTTAAAATAAGGCCTAAAAGGATCTTAATTAAAATAGGATGTATTCGATCTCAAAAGCTGATAGATAGCTTCTTGGACGCGCACCGCATTTTCAAAAATCAAAGCCTCATCGGGTGGAAATGGAATAACTTTCTGCTTAATTTGTTCCAAAGCTTCTTTATCTAAAGCACGCGTATCACCGATGGCACGCGCAGAAACATGATGAAAAGTATTTTCTATGCCAAAAGGTTTTTGACCGATTAATCGTTCATCCGGATACAATTCATAAAACTGAACATCGCCTTCTAGACGCGCTGATTTATGCTGTATGGTTTCCACTAAAGCACATTGTAAATCGGCATATTTTATTTTTTTGATATCATTACCCAAACTGTCTTTTTTTACATTTCCTCTCGAATCATAAACATAATCAAAACCATCTGCAACTCGTTTTTTGTAAACGTGATCCACCGTTTTAATATCGTCGGGCGACACCTGTATTTGCCTTATTCTAACTACAGCTTCATAATCAAACGCAATCGTATTATCAGCTTGATAAAACCAATACTGAACCCAATCGGAATTTAACTTACTGATATTTCCACTTAATAATTGCTCCATAAAAGAAGGCGGAAAATTAAATAAACTGCTATTCTCGATACTTACAAAAACGCGACTGATACCTCTTGATTTAGCTTCCTCAATCAAAGCATTGATATCTGCATAAGAAGAACCCGAATAGCTTTTTGCCTTTTGCAATTCGTAATAGGCTTGGCGGATCAAACCTTTTTCCTGCGCCTCGAGAAGTCGCTTTCCGTTTGCATAAAAATAAGCCGCTGCTTTCCGCTTGGCCGATACTATTTCGGCATCATAATCAACTTGTTTATAATTGATTAACTGCCCGTTTAATTTGAACGGCAAAATCTTTTTCAGTTGATTTTGTCTTTGCTTTAACCTATCGTAGTGCTGAAAAATCTTTTCCCAACTGCCGGCTTGCCCTTCTAATTTCAAATAGTTTATGGCCTCCAAATCTCTTTCGTTGGCCAATAAAAAGGCTTTATCCAATAAAACGGCTTGCTTATTAGCCTCCGGGTTTTTTATCAATTTTTTTATCGAATGCGTGATAATTGCATCGTAATTTCCTTTTTGCAGATTTTTTTTCGAACTCGTACAAGATGTAAAAACGAACACGAAACCAAAAAACAGAAGCGCAATTTTTTTCATAATAGGTTTGTCAATTTTTGTGTGAGCGAAGATAATTAGAAATCCATTACTCCCCCTTTATAATTTGCGTTTTGATCTTTATCACAAAAAGCAATATGCCTGAGAATTGCATATATTTGCGAGCAAAATAAAAACATAAGCCATGCAAATTATTGACTTGAGTCACGAAATCCACGAGCAAATGACTGTTTTTGGAGAGACAGAAAAACCAAAAATTATTCGGAAAAACACGATAGAAAATGATGGATATAATCTTCATGAACTGAGTTTTAACAGCCATACAGGAACGCATGTCGATGCTCCAAATCATATGGTTTTAAATGGAAAACATTTGGATGATTTTGCTTTAGAGTATTTTACAGGCGCCGGATTAATGCTTCATGTGGGGCAATTTAAGGCTAGCGAAATACCGCTTTCTTTCTTAAAAAACTACGCAACCGAAATCCAAAATGCCGCATTTCTAATTTTAAACTCGGGCTGGTATAAAAAATGGGATAGCAAAGAATACCATTCCAATTTTCCCGTACTATCAAAAGAATCAGCAACTTGGCTCACTCAATTTAAGTTAAAAGGTATCGGATTGGATTCTATTTCTATTGATCCGGTTGATAGTCAAGACGTTCCTCTCCATCAAATTGTTTTAGGAGCAGGCATGCTAATTATAGAGAATTTAAACAATCTAGACGCCTTACCTGAAAGTGGATTTCATTTTCAATGTTTCCCTTTAAAAGTAAACAAGGCCGATGGATCCACTTCGCGGGTTGTGGCTTTCGTATAATCGCCAATAAATCTTAACTTTTCACTTACCTTTGCATCAAAATTTTTGCTATGCTTCTTTTCGATGAACTAAACTTAAACAAACCGCTGCTAAATGCTTTGGCCGATTTGGATCTTTTTACGCCTACGCCCATACAGGAGCAAGCTTTTCCGGTAATTATGTCGGGTGCTGATCTGGTTGGAATTGCACAAACGGGAACAGGAAAAACTTTTGCTTACTTGCTGCCTATTCTTCGACTATGGAAATATTCGGATTCTAAACACCCAAAAGTTTTAATCATAGTGCCTACACGAGAATTGGTAAAACAAGTTGTTGGCGAGATCGAGAAGCTCACAAAATACATGAACATACGTTTTGCCGGAGTTTATGGCGGAGCCAATATCAACACACAAAAACAGTTGGTTTATAATGGATTGGATATCTTAGTTGGAACTCCCGGACGTTTAATCGATTTGACTTTAACAGGAACTCTAAGGTTAAAAAACATTCAAAAATTGGTGATAGATGAAGTGGATGAAATGCTAAATCAAGGATTTTTAAAGCCGATTACGCACTTTTTCGAAAATCTACCGGAAAAAAGGCAAAACCTGATGTTTTCGGCAACATTAACCGAAGAAGTGGAAACTTTAATTCAATCTACCTTTCATAATCCTAAAAAAATTGAAATAGCACCCCACGGAACACCTTTGGAGCAAATTGTTCAGAAAGCCTATGCTGTTCCAAATTTTCATACCAAATCCAATTTATTGATCCATCTTTTAGAAGAAGATCAATCCATAGAAAAAGTATTGATATTTGCCGGAAGTCGTAAATTAGCCGATCGCTTGTTCGAGACTATAAGTCCAAAATTTCCTAAGCGAATTGGCATTATTCATTCCAATAAATCGCAGAATTTCAGGTTTCGAAGCTTGAAAGATTTTGAAGAAAATAAAATCAATATTTTAATAGCCACCGACTTGGTATCAAAAGGAATTGATATTAGTGAAGTAACGCATGTCATCAACTTCGATATGCCAAAAATTCCCGGCGATTATATTCACCGCATAGGAAGAACAGGGCGAGCAGACAAACCCGGAATCGCAATCTCTTTTATCAACGAAGTCGAAAAAGACAATCAAAAAGCGATTGAAGATTTGATGAAAATGAAAATTCCTATGCTCGATTTGCCTGAAAATATTGAGATATCTGCCCTATATACAGACGAGGAGCTACCAAAACAAAAAATGAAAAACTACCTAAAAATGCCAAAATTAGAAAGCAAAGGAGCGTTTCATGAGAAATCGGAGAAAAACCGTAAGGTAAACTCCGGCAGCCCGAGTAAAAAAAGAAAAAAGTATAAAAAACCACTGAAGCGCAGTTCCAAAAGATAATTTTAAAATGTAAATAATGGACGCTAACATAAACTAAAAGTTATTGATAATCATAACGCTTGACCTAATATAAACATGAAAAATCGTCTCTTAAATATCTTGTTTTGGTCGGTGCTTTCTGCTGCCTTTATTGGTCCGGGAACCATAACTACTGCAGCAAAAGCAGGCGCTAACTATCAATTTGATCTGCTTTGGGCACTCGTTTTTTCAACCATTGCTTGTTTAGTTTTACAAGAAGCCGCTGCACGCCTTAGCATTGTAAGCCATAAAAGTTTAGGTACAGCAATAGCTGAAACTTTTGGGAATACACCTTCAGGATGGATGGTTTTTTTATTGATTATCGGCGCAATTATCATTGGATCAGCAGCTTATCAGACAGGCAATTTATTAGGATCTGCTCAAGGAATTTTACTTCTTGGTACTTTTAAGAGTTGGCAAATTATTCTATCCATAGGATTGTTTGCCGGTATTGCATTGATGTTTCCCAGTTTGCAGTTTTTAGCTCGAACACTCGGCTTGCTGGTTGTACTCATGGGTTTTGCATTTATTACAACGGCCATTTTAATTAAACCGGATATCGCCTCTATATTAAGCGGTAGTTTCGTGCCTCAAATGCCTGAAGGCTCCGGTCTTTTGGTTTTAGGTTTGATCGGCACCACGGTTGTTCCTTACAATATTTTTTTAGGATCAGGATTAACAGATAAAACGCAAAGTATTAAAGAAATGCGTTTTGGAATTTCTGTCGCTATAATTTTAGGAGGAATCACTTCTATGGCCGTACTTATTGTTGGCAGTTCTATTTCCGGTGAATTTACCTACGAAGCCTTAGGCCTTACTTTAGGCGAAAAGCTCGGCTCTTGGGCGCTTTGGTTTTTCGGATTTGGATTATTTGCCGCCGGCTTTTCATCCAGTATTACAGCTCCTCTTGCGTCTGCAATTACAGCCCGCGACTTGTTTCAACATAAAAATCAAGAAAAATGGAGCCAAAAAGGGCGCTATTTTAAAAGTATATGGGGATTGGTATTGGTTACCGGTCTTGGTTTTGGCCTTGCCGGTTTTAAGCCAATACCGGCCATAATTGCAGCTCAAGCTTTGAACGGATTGATACTGCCTTTTATCAGTATCTTTCTTTGGTTTGCCATTAACAATATCCATATAATGGCTCAGAATAAAAATTCTAAAAGGCAAAATACTTTATTTGGCGCTGTGGTTTGGGTAAGTTTGATACTTGGCTTGTGGAATGTTTTAAAGGCCACATTGGGCTTTTTCAACCGTAAACTCCCCGAAAATCCACTTCTCTTTTATAGCCTTATTGCTTTCTCACTAGCCATAACTCTTTTTGTTGCTTTTCGCATTCAGAAAACGAATAACCATGCATAAATCTCATCGCAAGCATAAATTATTTATCGACACCGGAGGCACTTTTACGGATGCCATTGCCATTAAACCAAATGGCGAAATGCAAAGAAAAAAAATCTTGAGCAGCGGTAGATTAAGAGGTCAAGTTCTAAAATGGATAGATGCTAATCAGCTGCTAATTGAAGAAAATTGGGGAAGTGAAAACGATATTTTTCACGACTTTTGGTTTTCAACTTTAGATAAAAATATTGTAAATAATCGCGTGTTTAGCTACAATGCAAACACCCATATTTTAAAACTCACCGATGCCGTACTGCCCGAAAATCGTTTAGAAAATAGGGCCTTCGAAATCTATACGGGCGAAGAAGCTCCCGTGGTGGCAGCGCGACTTCTTACGCAAACGCCTTTAAAATCAGAATTTCCCTCTACCGAAATCAGATTAGGAACAACCAAAGGAACCAATGCTTTGCTCGAGCATAAAGGTGCCCGAAATGTATTATTTATCACCAAAGGTTTTACCGATTTATTAGCGATTGGCACACAAGCCAGACCCGATATTTTTAGCTTAAATATTCAAAAAAGGAAATCGCTTATAAATAAAGTCATAGAAATAGATGAACGTATTGATACCAACGGAACGGTATTACAACCTTTAACTACCGCTGAATACAAATCTCAAATTGAAGAATTGAAAGCAGCAGGCTTTGAATCCTGTTCTATTGTTTTTATGAATGCTTATAAAAACAATACGAATGAGTTAATATTTAAGCAGTTACTTAAAGAAGCGGGGTTTAAGTACATTTCCGTTTCTTCCGAATTAGCCCCTCTTATAAAAATTCTCGAACGGGCTGAAACTACCACAGTCAACGCTTACCTCGCTCCTATTATCGAAAACTATCTTGAAAATATTGCAGAAAACACGAAAGCCGATTTGCGGGTTATGAATAGTGCCGGCGGATTAATGCAAACCGAAAATTACGAAGCCAAAGACAGTTTACTTAGTGGTCCTGCCGGAGGTGTAGTTGGAGCAGCTTATATCGGTCAGCTAATCGATCAAGAAAAACTGATTACTTTTGATATGGGAGGAACGAGTACCGATGTTTCTCGTTTTTATAAAAATTTCGATTACCGTTACGAGCTTGAGATTGGATCGGCGCATATCTACAGTCCGGCAATTTCAATTGAAACAGTTGCTGCGGGCGGAGGTTCTATTTGCGGTTTCGATGGCTATAAACTAACGGTTGGTCCCGAAAGTGCAGGCGCAAATCCAGGTCCGGCTTGCTATGGTGCCGATGGACCATTAACCATTACCGATGTCAATTTACTTCTTGGCCGAATCGATGAAACAAAATTCGGGATTCCGGTGGATAAAAAAGCGGCTCAGAAACAGCTCGAAATTTTACTTCAAGAAATCCAAGAAAAACGAAAAAAGCCTGTCGATAAAAAAGAAGTTCTTCAAGGATTTCTTGCTATTGCAAATGAAATTATGGCGGGTGCGATTAAAAAAATATCGACATCAAAAGGTTTTGATCCTGCTGAATACAGTTTACTCGGTTTTGGTGGAGCCGGCGGAATGCATACCTGCGCCATTGCTGATTTGCTTCAAATTAATAAAATCATCATCCCACTTGATGCCGGTTTATTGAGTGCATTTGGCATTGGAAATGCAGCGCTGGAACGTTTTGCCGAAAAACAGATTTTAAAACCTTATCTTTTAACAGAACCTCAACTTAACACTGAATTTCAATTACTTACTACTGAATTAGTAACTCAATTTGATAAAAGCCAAGGAGAATTGTACGAAGATCGGATGCTTTTTCTACGCTTCAAAGGACAAGACAGCACTTTAAGTATTCCGTGGAATCAAGATAAAAATGAAATTCTGTCGAAATATAAAGAAGCCTACATCAAGCTATACGGCCATTGGGTTGAACATCGCGAGATAGAACTGGAAAGTATTCGTATAAAGATTTCGCAAAAAGCGGAAAGCGCTTTGCTTAAAAAAGCAGATCAATCAGCGATCGACAAACCGATTCCAAAAAGGATTATTCCAGATGCAGGCAGCCAAAACGAATCAGTTTTTCGAATCTTTTCGAGAGAAGATTTAAAATTCCGACAAAAAATAAAAGGACCGGCAATTATCAGCGATGACAAAAGCACTACGGTTATTGATGAAGGTTGGATTGCGGAAGTTGATGATTACCTCAATCTCATTATTTCAAAAACGAAAACAGATCAAAAGCAAATCAAAAACGAACACAACCAAGAAACGGCTCTTGAATTATTTACGAATCGCTTTATGGCAATTGCCGAAAATATGGGCGCCATTTTGCAGCGCACTGCGCTTTCGGTTAATATAAAAGAACGCCTCGATTTTTCGTGTGCCTTGCTTGATGCTGATGGATATTTAGTTGCCAACGCACCTCATATTCCTGTCCATTTAGGAAGTTTAGGCATTTGTGTTCGTTCGGTTCTTGAACATTTCGATTTTAAGCCCGGCGACACTATAGTGACAAATCATCCGCTTTATGGAGGATCGCATTTGCCTGATGTTAGTTTAATTACTGCAGTTTTCGATAAAAACAATAAGCGTATTGGCTTTGTTGTTAATCGAGCTCACCATGCGGAAATCGGCGGAATGACTCCCGGTTCTATGCCCACTAATGCCACAAATTTAGAACAAGAAGGCATCGTCATTTCTCCTTTCTATTTGGTAAAAGAAGGTCGCGTTGATTGGGAGGGAATGCGTTCTATATTCGATTCAGGGAAATATCCCAGTCGGCTAATCAACGAAAATATGGCCGATTTAAATGCCGCTTTAGCCGCCAATAAAAATGGCGAATCAGCCCTTCTGAATCTAGTCAACGAATATACATCGGCTACTGTGCAACGCTATATGCAAAACTTAAAATCTTACGCTCAAAAAAAGATTCAAGATGTTTTGCTAAAGCTTCCAAATGGAAAAGTTAAAGCCATTGAATATTTGGATGACGATACACCACTTGCAGTGACCATAGATGTGCAAAACGCATCAATTTCCTTTGATTTTACGGGAAGTGGAGCCGTTCACCCGAGCAATTTAAACGCAACTCCGGCCATCGTAAACAGCGTTATTATTTATGTGCTTCGTTTGCTTTTAGACGAACCTATCCCTCTTAATGATGGATTAATGGAACCTGTAAAAATATTTATTCCCGAAGGCTTATTAAATCCACCTTTTGATCAAGAAGCGGATAAATGCCCTGCTGTTGTTGGTGGGAATATAGAAGTCAGTCAACGACTTACCGATACAATTTTAAAAGCATTTGATAAAGCAGCTTGCAGTCAGGGAACAATGAATAATGTATTGTTTGGCAACGATAAATTTGGCTATTACGAAACCATTGCAGGCGGATGTGGTGCCGGTGATAGCTATAATGGCGCTTCGGGTGTTCATCAACATATGACCAATACGCGCATTACCGATCCCGAAATTTTGGAACATCGCTATCCTGTGCGATTAGAAAAGTTCGCCATCCGACAAAATTCAGGAGGAAATGGAAAACACAAAGGAGGAAACGGCGTAATACGTGTTTTTAGATTTTTAGAAAGTGTCGAACTCTCTTTGCTTTCGCAACATCGCAAATATGCACCTTACGGATTAAAAGGAGGTGAAGAAGGAAAAAAAGGTGAACAATATATACTTAGAGCAAATGGCGAAAAAATTTCATTACAAGGGATGAGTCATGCTTTGCTCAAAGCAAATGATCAATTTATAATAGAAACTCCGGGTGGCGGTGGATTTGGGGAAATTTAAACTTGATTATCAGTAATTTAAATAATGAACACCGATTAACATTTGATATGAGAAGTAGATTTGCTGCAAATCAGTATTTTAACATCTATAGCTATATGCTATGCAGATAATCTTTTTTAGTCGTAATGAAATCTGCATTTTGCAATTAAAACTTCTTCATCTTTTACTTGATAAATCAACCGGTGTTCCCCATCAATTCTCCTAGACCAAAATCCTTTGTATTTATGTTTTAAAGGTTCAGGTTTACCAATACCTGCAAAAGGATTTCTGGAAATTTCTTTTAAGAGATTGTTTATTCTTTTTGCTATTTTTTTATCGGTTTTCTGCCAATACAAATAATCTTCCCAAGACTCGTCTACAAATATGTATTTCATTGATCTAATAACTCTTTTTGAAACGATTGTCCTTTTCTTAATTTTTCAATGGCAGAATCTAGCC
>JBFHQD010000064.1:0-14170 GCA_041592395.1 Bacteroidales bacterium
CAACGTCGCCAAATTGTACTATTTGATTTGATTTATAGAACTCGCTGTTTACAAAAAAATTAAAAGAAGCATTAATTTCATTAACTTTATAAGTTTTACCATATTGTAATGCTACATATTCGCCAGTATCAAGTAATTCATCTTTTTTAAACCCTGTGTTGCCTCTGACGATATTAGCAATATGATCAATTCTTTTCACCTCCCAATGCTCAGGAATTTCGCCCAACCATTCAATTCCGCTGTCTTTCATCGGAACATCGGGGTTAATACCTTTGGTTACCGCTTGGTTAATTATGGCTGTTTTTTCTTCTTCGTAGAGTTCAAGTAAGCGTTTTTTGTCGGCAATGAGTCCGTCTATTTCTGCTGTTTTGCGGTCGAGATAGTCGGCTATGGCGGTTTGTTCTTCGGGGGTTGGGTTTTGAATTCGTAAACTTCTTATTTGTTCTTGATTAATATTTGGTTGTCCTCCTCCATAACTTAAAGATATTATGTGGTTTTTAACTGAGTTTAGCCAATAGAATGCAAATTTACTATCCAGATTTATTGGTTTAGATAGAACACAACAAGCCTGATTTGTTGTAGATTCTATTTTTAATAATCCCGTTTTTCCTATTGTTGCTCCATACATTGCAATCACAATGCTGAGAACAGGATAAAATCTTAACGTTGAATAATCGTCTAAAGCTTCCTGTGTAATTTTTTTAGAAGTTTCATTTATTTCAGAATTATTCAAGTCACCAGTTTGTAGCCAATTAAACTCTCCATTGGTGTAATATTCAGTTTTACCTGCGGTTGGTGTAGTTCCACTACCAATAAGAGAAAAACAATAATTAAGTTTCTTCACTTCCCAATGCTCTGGAATTTCTCCAATCCATTCAATGCCTGAATCTTTATATTTTTCGTATTTCTTCATTAGTCAAGCACTGTTTTTTCAGTTTCCAAAGTTTTTTTTTCTAAAGCCAATATATCGGCTTTAATTTTATCTAAAGGTCGCAGTGGTTTGAACTCGTAGAAATATTTAGTAAAGTTTATTTCGTAACCGATTTTGGTTTTGCTATTGTCAATCCACGCATTGGGTAAGTGCGGTTTTACTTCGCTCTCAAAATATTCTTCAATGGTTTGTGGTACAAAATTTCCGTTTTCGTCTGTTTTTAAAAAGGGAATATTTTCATAATCACGCAATGAGCTATCAGGCTTTGGTTTGCCTTTGCTTTTTTGCACTTTGCCATTTACTATTAGTGGTTGTTCAACCGTAACACGGTGGTAAGCAAAATAATCATTGGGTACAATTTTAGAAAACTCGTTTTCTTCAAAGTTTCCATATAGCTGAGTGATATATCCAATTCCTTTTTCGTTACCGTTTTCAACAATCTTTTTTCGTTTATTACCAAGGCTTTTATCCATTTTTTGCCAAATACGGTTAATGTCGAGCTTGCCCTCTTTTATTAGTTCTTCATCTTTTGCACCTGTGGCATTAATGAGCTGTACTTTTCCTTTGCGTTCAGCACTTTTATTATTGGTAACAATCCAGATGTAAGTCGAAATACCTGTATTGTAAAAAAGCTGGTCGGGCAGCGCAATGATGGTTTCTAACCAATCTTTTTCAATAATCCATTTTCTAATTTCACTTTCTCCGCTACCTGCAGCACCCGAAAACAAAGGCGAACCATTAAACACTATCCCAATTCGAGAACCACCCGGTTTCATTTTAGAAATCATATGTTGCAAAAAAAGTAGCGAACCATCGTTAATTCTTGGTAAACCTGCACCAAAACGCCCTCGCATTCCTTTGCTGTCGTGTTCTGCTGTTATTATTTTTTGGGCTTTTTTCCAGTCCACACCAAAAGGCGGATTTGAAAGCATATAATCAAACTTTTCCTCTTCCAGTCCGTCAACAGTAAACGTATTACCGAATTTTACATTAGAAGGATTCTGCCCTTTAATCAGCATATCCGATTTGCAGATAGCATAAGATTCAGGGTTTATTTCTTGCCCGAAAACTTTGAGTTCAGCTTTTGAGTTTAGTTCATTCAAATGTTGTTCTGCAACAGAAAGCATTCCGCCAGTTCCACAAGCAGGGTCGTACATTGTTTTTACAATTCCCTCTTTGGTCAATGTATCGCTGTCTTCGTTGAAAAGCACATTTACCATTAATCGGATTACCTCTCGTGGCGTAAAGTGTTCCCCAGCTGTCTCGTTGGATTGTTCCGAGAATCTTCTAATCAAGTCTTCAAAAATGTAGCCCATAATCATGGGGTCATCATCTGCAAGGTCAATTTCTTGAAATGCTTTTGTAACACGAAATAGAATGTCAGCCTTTGGGTCGTCCATCCGGTCTATTTGGTCGTCAAAGTTGAAGTATTCTATTATTTCTCTGGCACTTGTCGAAAATCCGTTGATGAAGTTTCTAAGATTTACCGCTACATTATTTGGGTCGGCAATTAGTTTATCAAAGTCAAATTGGCTTCGGTTATGAAAGTTAAAACCTGCTTTTTTGTTCAAAGCAATGTCTTTTGCACTTTCTTTTAATTTTTCAACTATTGGTAAATAATCAAGTACAACTTGTTTTGTATCTTTTAAAACACAGTCCAAACGCCTGAGCACTGTCATTGGTAAAATTACTTTTCCGTAATCTGCTCTCTTGTAATCGCCTCTGAGAAGATTTGCAACTTCCCATATTTTATCTGACTTTTCTTTAAAGTTCTTCATCTATATTTTTTTGTCCTTTTATTCAGTTTCTAAAATTACTTTTTCTATTTCGTTTTCTGTCGGAGCGTTGGCTAAAAAATAGCTCTTTTGGTTTTTTAGGGTTTGCCTGTGTGTCGGCAAAAACCAAATGTGCTATTTGTGCGGTTGGCTTTTCAGCTTGCCGTATCTTATGTATAAACCCAATTGCATTTATTGCCCCTTTATTTAAAAGACCAGATATACTATTTAATATTTAAAACATTAATTCCGCAAAATCTATTGTGATATCATTTCCAGGATGTAATGCGTTAATACTGTACTATCAAAATTACAATAATATTTTAATAGTACGCAATAGAAGGGGATTAATTGAATGATTTTTAAGGAAAAAAGGCTTTATCGGCACGCGTTAAAAACGCGCGCGAGCGGAAAAATATTTAATAACTACAAGATTTGACTTCATCTAATTTGTAAACTTATTTCGCACCTACGGCGCTACATTCCTATCTGTAAAAGGATATTCTATAAATATTTGGTGCCTCCGGCACATTTCATTTGCCTCAGAGAGACAATATGTTTAAAGAAAAGTGACAAAACCAAAAAATAGCCCCATCGGGACAAAATGTATTGAAGCCGATAATTCTTAGTCGACAACAAAATCCCAAATAGGGGGATTTGCTTTCTAAATTGCCATGTTCCAAGCCGTGTTATGGGCACGCGGTGAAAACGAGTTTACGAGTTCAGCGCAGCTAAACGTGCGCAAGTGGAGAAGAGGGTAATAAGCACGCGTTAAAAACGCGCGCAAGCGGAGCACAGCTAATCACGGTCAAACTAAAATGTGCAATACAAAAAGCGCTCAATAGCTCCGGCCTTTAGGCTGGGGAATGAAGGATGACAATAGCACCGTTATTCGAAATCTATTATTTATAAACGCAAAGTTCGCCAAGCAAGCGCAAAGTTCGCTATTTAAATGCGCCTTGATTTTTAACACCTTGCGTTCCTTGCGGTTTTCCTTGCGGTCCTTGCGGTTAAACACGTTTCTTTACTACTAAAACCACAAGGACAATACAAAGGCACGAAAACTTATTTTTTCTTTGTGTCTTCCGTGCCTCCGTGGTAAAACACGTTCCTTTACTACTAAAACCATAAGTACGGTACAATGGCACGAAAACTTATTTCTTCTTTGTGTCTCCGTGCCTTTGTGGTAAAATAGGCATTTACAAGCGCTCTAACTCCACTGTAAAATGCCGCATAATAGGCGCTTCTTTTACAATTTTAACACCGCGTTTGATTTCATTTCTGCGTGCAAAAACATTACCCAATGCCACCGCAACATATTCCATATGATTGTTGGTATAAGTTCTTCTTGGAATAGCCAAGCGAACCAATTCCAATTCGGGATAACGATTTTCTCTTGTCACGGGGTCTCTATCCGCCAAAATTGCACCAATTTCTACGCCGCGGATACCGGCTTCGAGATACAATTCAATAGCCAAGGTCTGTGCCGGAAATTCTTCTTTAGGCACATGAGGCAAAAAGCGTTTTACATCCACAAAAATAGCATGGCCCCCAAAAGGTTCTTGTGTAGGAACTCCAAAATCTTTTAAGCGCTGACCAAGATAGGCGACTTGCTTGATGCGGGAATCTAAGGTGTCGAATTCAGTGCCTTCATAAAGTCCCTGAGCCAATGCATTCATATCGCGCCCCGACATACCGCCATAGGTGATATAGCCTTCGAAAATAATTCCAAAAACACTCGCTTGTTTAAACAAATCCTCATCTTTAAAACCCATAAAACCACCCATATTCACTATGGCGTCTTTCTTAGAGCTCATCGTCATGGCATCGGCATAAGAAAACATCTCTTTAACGATTTCTTTGATGCTTTTATCGGCATATCCTGCTTCGCGTTGCTTGATAAAATAAGCATTTTCAGCAAATCTTGCCGAATCGAAAACCACACGAACACCATATTTACGAGACATGGCATAGACTTCACGTAAGTTCTGCATAGAAACAGGTTGTCCACCGGCCGAATTGTTGGTCACGGTCATAATGATCATCGGGATTTTTTCTAAAGGATAGCTCATAAGCACTTTTTCGAGCTTTTTTAAATCCACATTGCCTTTAAAATCGTGATGAGCCGTGGTATCAAAAGCCTCATCAATGGTACAATCGATGGCACTCGCTTGTCTAAATTCGATATGACCCTTGGTGGTATCGAAATGCGAATTTCCCGGAACGACCATGCCTTCTTTAACCAAAACGGAGAACAAAACATTTTCGGCAGCTCTTCCTTGATGTGTAGGCAAAAAATAATCGAAACCAAGAATATCTTTTATTGCCGTTTTCATTTTATAATAAGAGCTGGCGCCTGCATAGCTTTCGTCGCCCAGCATCAATTCCGACCATTGTTTATCGCTCATTGCGCCTGTTCCGGAGTCGGTGAGTAAATCCACAAAAACTTGGTCGCTTTTCAGATTAAAAAGATTGTATTTTGCTTCTTTAATCCATTGCTCGCGCTCTTCGCGAGTACTTTTTTTAATGGTTTCCACCATTTTTATCTTATACGATTCTGCAAAAGGTAATTGCATAACTAATCAATTTTAATGAATACAAAAAAAATTAAGGGTTGAATAGGGCAATTAAAAAAGATAGGTATCTCGTTTCTTGATATTGAGATAAGGAGAGGAAAAAATAAATCGATAAATAGTATAAACGTTCATTCTTTATTTTGAAATACAAAAATAAAGGTTTTTTCAAAACGAAACAAAATTGCATAAAAAAAGGGCTCACAATAAATGTAAGCCCTTTCAATAATAAAGAATTTGAGCAATTACTCAAACGAATAATAATCAAAATTACAATGATTTAAACTTTTTTGTATCCCTTTATGCCTCTTTAGCGAAGGCGTCCCAATGGAAGACCTATTCTATGAAAAAGCTATTCCACTAAGGACCACAAAAAAAACACTGAGCAGTACAAAGCTTTCGTTTTAGATACCCAATGAGATCCCTAAACCCTGACAGGTTTTCACCATCGCATTATCCAAGGTAACTAAATTTGGTTTTCCAATCGCCTCTTTTAAAGAAACCGAAGTGATTTCGGGATGTTGATAAGAAACCATACGGCCAAACTCTTCATTCAACACCATTTCGAAGGCTTTAACACCAAACTGGGCAGCCAAAACACGGTCGTAAGCAATAGGAATTCCTCCTCTTTGCAAGTGTCCGAGCATAACATTACGCATATCGGCTTTACAGCCCGCTTCTTTTAATTCTTTGAGCACTTGTGCCGAAATTCCGCCGAGTTTCAGGTTTTCGTAACCCACTTCTTCGCTCTTTGTAAAGGCCATTTTACCATTTTTAGGTCTTGCGCCCTCGGCGACAACCATAACAGCAAATCCACGATCTTTCACAAATCGACTTCTCACTTTTTCGAATACCTTATCAATATCGTAAGGGATTTCCGGAATAAGACATACATCAGCACCACCGGCGACGGCAGCATTCATCGCAATCCAACCGGCATATCTTCCCATCACTTCCATAGAAAACACACGATTATGCGAGGCGGCTGTAGTTACCAATTTATCAACGGCATCGGTAGCAATCTCGACAGCTGTTTGATAGCCGAATGTGGAATCGGTAGCCGAAAGGTCATTATCGATTGTTTTTGGAACACCGATAATATTCATTCCTTTTTCGTATAATTTCTGCGATATTTTTTGAGAACCATCGCCCCCAATATTAATGACGGCATCGATACCCATAAATTGCAATTTGCGTATGAGTTCGTCCGAACGATCAACGGTAGTCCAACTGCCATCTTTATTTTTAATCGGCCAAGCAAAAGGTCCGCCTTTATTTGTGGTTTCTATTATTGTACCCCCTTGATAGTGGATACCTTTAACCGCTTTACTATCCAGAATTTTTATTTCAGCAGGCTCCCAAAGCACACCGTTAAAAGCCTGTATACTACCTACAACTTCCCATTCTTTTGCTTGCGACGCACGTTTAACAATAGCTCGGATTACGGCATTTAATCCCGGACAATCTCCCCCACCAGTTAAAACTAAAACTCTTTTCATACTTTATTCATTTAGATTGACTAGCAATCGATTTCTACTCATTTTTTGGTCAACACAATTTCAATTGGTTAAATCGAAATAGGGTTGCGAAATTACAAATAATCATTTCACTTATTAAGTTTAACGCGGATTTATTCACGCTATCGTTTGCGGAACTGCAAGAATTTAAGCTTCGTAGTGAAGGAATTGCATAAAACAAATAGGCATCCGAAAACTAAACCACTTTTTTATAACGCCAAGTAGCCAAACCAATCGAAAGCAAGGCATAAACACTAATGCTTACAATTAGATGGAAAACATCGCCCAAACGCGCGCCTTTAAGCATCACCATGCGCATAAACTCGATAAAATAAGCTATTGGATTAAGAATATTGATAGTTTGCGCCCAATACGGCATATTTTCTACAGCAATAAACAAACCACTGAGCAAAATAAAAATGACAACAAAAAACCAAGCAATAAACATAGCCTGTTGCTGCGTATCGGCTAAGGTACTAATAAACAAACCGATACCCAATACCAAAATCAAATAGATACAAGCAACAGCAATAATCAATCCTACACTTCCAACTATCGGGATTTGAAAAACGAATCGGGCCAAAACCAGTCCAAAAAGCAGGTCGAACATAGCGATAACCCAAAAAGGCGCTAGTTTTCCGATAATAAAATGATGTTTACGTATGGGCGTAACGTTAAGCTGCTCTATCGTTCCAATTTCTTTTTCTTTAACGATATTCAAACCTGATAAAAACAAACCGATAATACTCACCAGAAGGACTAATATTCCGGGAATCATAAAGGTTTTATAATCCAAATCAGGATTGTACCAAAAACTGCTGCGTGTTTCTATGGTTTTGATATTTGGAGGGACAATTTTTGCTTCCATCAACAGCTTTTGATTGAAATCCTTTAAGATATTTAAGGCATAGGTATTCATTATTCCGGCCGCAGCACCATCAACGGCATCGGTGATTAACTGCACTTTTACGGCTTCGTTCTTATCTAATTGCTGATTAAAATCGGTTGGAATAACTAAGATTTGTTCAATGTTAGATTGCTGCATCTCGTCGGAGAGCTCATCCATAGAAAAGCTTCGGGCTATAATTCTAAAAAACGGAGAGGCTTCGAATTTATGCACCAAAGCTCTGGATGCCACACTTTGATCGGCATCGAGAATTCCTATATTCACATATTTAATCTCATAAGTGGCCGTATTGGCCAAGATAAGCAACTGAAAAATAGGGATAACAAAAATAATGGGCAACATCATTTTGTCTCTAAATATTTGCAGAAACTCCTTTTGTATGATATAGAGTATTGTTTTCATTCTCTTTTTTTTAAGCCAAGTTCAGACTTGACACCACTTTATTTGAATACTACTACTCCGTGACTCGGCGTCTTTGCGGTAAAATTGAAACCACGGAGACACGAAGTGCTTAGTTAATTCGAAATTATTCCAACCTTATTTTAAATTTCTTTACACTCAATCGGATAAAAAAGATGGTAAACGCAAGTATGATCAGGGTTTCCTTCCAAATACTTGCTAAATCATTCCCTTTTATCATAATATTTTTAATTATAATCACAAACCAAGTCGGCGGCAAAACGGCACTTAAATATTGCAGTATTTCGGGCATATTTTTAATCGGAAAGATAAAGCCTGTGAGCAATACAGAAGGCAATAGGAGCGCAAACATCGACAATAACATGGCTGTTTGCTGCGAATTGGCGACGGTTGAAATAAAGATGCCCAGCGACAATGCCATTACAATAAAAAGTAAGCTTTCTGCCAATAATAAAACCAAGTTTCCGATCATCGGCATATGAAAGGTTGTAAATGCGAGCACCAAAATAATTAGAGCACTGGCAAACGAAAGCAAAACATAAGGAAATACTTTACCCAGAATAATCTGTATGGGTTTTACCGGCGAAACCAAAAGCACTTCCATCGTCCCCAGCTCCTTCTCGCGTGCAATGGAGATCGAAGTCATCATGGCCGAAACCAGCATCAAAATAATGGTAATAACCCCCGGAACAAACATAAAAACACTTCGCAATTCGGGATTAAAACGCATTTCCGTTTCTGTATGAATAATGGGAATTCCCCGAATGGCTTGATTTATTTCATTTTGATAACTATAAAGAATAGCCAAAGTATAACTGTTGATCATATTGGCCGTATTTGGATTTGAAGCGTCCAAGATCAACTGTACTGTTGCCTTATTTTCTTTTTCAAGATGCTGACCAAAATCATTCTCAATAACAATAAGTTGTTTTATTTTTCCTTTTCTAAACGCTTCTTCAATTTCTTTTTCGCTATTCAAATTTTCTTGCAACACAAAATAGTCGGACGAAATAATTTTCTGAATCAACTGCCTGCTATAAACGTCTTTCGAATTGTCTAAGATAGCAATCGGAACATCTTGAATCTCATTTTTCAAAGCAAATCCAAAAAGCAAAACCTGAACAATAGGAATCCCAAATAGAATAACTAAGGATCGCTTATCGCGAATAATTTGCAAAAACTCTTTGATTAAAAAATTTCTCATCTTATCCTCTGGCTAATTGTATAAATACTTCTTCCATACTCTTTGCATTGTACTTATCTTTCAATACTTTAGGATGATCAAGCGCTTCAATTTTACCATCCACCATAATCGAAACCCGATCGCAATATTCTGCTTCATCCATATAGTGGGTGGTCACAAAAATGGTTTTTCCTTCGGCCGCTTCTTTATAAATCAATTCCCAAAACTGTCGTCTGGTAATGGGATCAACACCACCTGTAGGCTCATCTAGAAAAACGATAGGCGGATCGTGCACGATGGCTACTGAGAAAGCCAACTTTTGTTTGTATCCCAAGGGTAATTCGCGGACCAAGGATTTTGTATACGCCTGCAAACCCAAGGTTTCGATATAAAGTTCCGTTTTTTCTTTAATCATTTTTCGCGACAGTCCATATATTCCCCCATAAAAACGAATATTTTCAGCAATGGTTAAATCATCGTAAAGCGAAAATTTCTGACTCATATAGCCAATATTTTTCTTGATCAAATCGCGCTGTTTGTAGATATCGTAGCCGGCCACAGTCACTTCGCCGGATGTAGGATGCGAAAGTCCGCATAAAATCTTTATGGCCGTTGTTTTGCCTGCTCCATTGGCTCCCAAAAAACCAAATATTTCGCCTTTATCCACTTCAAAAGACAGTCGATCGTTAGCCACAAAATCGCCAAACTTTTTTACGAGGTTTTTGACAACAACCGCTTTTGTATTGTTTTTAGATTCCGTCATTTTCGCTCTTTTTTTCGGTTTCTGTCTTCGTCATCAAATCCATAAAACTATCCTCTATATTGGCTTCTAATTGAATAATTTCGGGGTTTTCCATTCCGGCGGCGAGAAGTTCCTTTTTTATTTGGTCGGTATCCTGTTCTGTAGGGCTTACAAAATGCACATATTCACCAAAAAGATAAGCCGATAAACAATCCGGATGCTTACGCAGGAGATTCACTAAATCGTACATGCGATCAGCTTTTATGCCGTAAATAAAATGGGCAAAGCGTTTGATGATATTTTCCGGAATATCAATATCCATAATCTCCCCTTTTTGGATCAGTGCAATCCGATCACATTGGGCGGCTTCATCCATATAAGGCGTAGACACGACGATAGTAATGCCTTGTTTTTTAAGCGAATGCAACATTTCCCAAAATTCCTTTCGCGAAACCGCATCGACACCCGTTGTGGGTTCATCTAAAAACAATACAATGGGTTTATGGATCAAAGCACAAGAAAGCGCCAATTTCTGTTTCATCCCCCCTGAAAGTGCTCCGGCACGTCTTTTCTTAAAAGGTTCGATCTGTTTATAGATGGGTTTGATGAGCTCGTAATTTTCTTTGAGTGTAGTATTAAAAATACCGGCAAAGAAATGAAGGTTTTCTTCTACGGTCAAATCCTGATAAAGCGAAAAACGTCCGGGCATATAGCCCAATTGCGTTCTGAGTATTTTATAATCCTTAACTATATCCAAACCATTTACACTTGCATTTCCGCTTGTGGGCAAAAGCAAACTGGTTAGAATACGGAAAAGCGTAGTTTTTCCGGCTCCGTCGGGACCGATAAATCCAAACAGCTCGCCCTCTGCAATGTTTACAGAGATATTCTTTAAAGCCTGAATATCGCCAAATGATTTATTTATATTTTCTGCCAGAATCATCATAAATTATTCTTCTGTATTCGCTTGGTGAAGCGATGGGAAAACAACTTCTCCGGGCATTCCAATTTTAATTCTGCCATCATTAACAACTTGAATTTTAATCGCATAAACCAAATTAACGCGTTCTTCTTTTGTTTGAATAGTCTTGGGTGTAAATTCAGCGGTTTCGGATATCCAAGTCACTTTTCCGCTTAATTGCTGATTCTCCTTTTTGTTTTTATCGATAAACACATCCACCTCATCGCCAATATTGACGTAAGGCAATTGAGTACCGGTTACATACACTTTTAAATCGAGCAAACTTAAGTTGGCTATCGAAAAAACAGGTTTTCCAATAGCCACGATTTCACCTTCGCGCGAAAGTACATTTAACACTCTACCGGATAAAGGACTGGAGATACTGCATTTTTGAATTGACAAATTGAGCAAATCAACCTGACGATCAAACACTTTTACCTGATCATACAATCGGATTTTCTGGGTTTGAATGGCTTGCTTTTGTTTTGTCAATAAATCGGCTTGCGCCTGCAAATCGTCTACTTGTTTTTGGGTAGCCGCCTTGGCTTTAAACAAACGCTGCACACGATCGCTATTGATTTGAAGATTGACTTGCTGCTGATCCAACACATCCATCTGAGCAACTATATCATTTAAACCCGATAAAGTGGCTTTTTTTTGTGCAAGCAACTGCTGCTTTTGCAAATACAAAGCTAAAGTATCTATTTGGCCAACAAGCTGACCTTCTTTTAGCATTTGACCTTCATCTAAAGTAAAAGCAATCAGTTTTCCATTGCCTTCGGCCGAGACCAAGGTTTTTTGCACTTCAAAATTGCCGTAAGCATCCGACAGATTTTCATTGTTTGAACAAGCCGCTAAAAAACCCACGATAACGAATGTAAGACCGGCATTTATTATTTTCTTCATATCCAATTTCTTTATAATTTTCCTAACAATTCTATATACGCTAATTTACTGTTAACCAATGTAATTCGATGTAATTCAAAATTTAGTTTCGCTTGATTCAGCTTTTGCAATTCTACCACATAATCGGTGGTGCTGAGTGTTCCATTCTTGAATTGAGCTTCAGCTGTTTTAACGATATTTTGATGCAGTTGAATAATTTCCGGATCGTTATTCAGCAAGGAAAGCTGATTGTCAATCTCCGCTTGCAATTGGTTTAATCCCAATTGAATATTCATATTGAACGTTTCTTTTTGTGTTTCAATGAGCGCCTTATTAATATCCATCATTTTCAGCTCATTTTTATTCTTTTTCCAATCCCATACTTTCCAAGATAAATTAAAGCCAAGCATATAAAAATCGTCGAAATCGTTCGATAACACATTAAATCCGGGCCGTCCAAAACCAGCCGTAGCAAAGGCAAACAGCATAGGCTTTGTTTTTGCGCTTAAAAGACGCTTTGATGTTTCCAGTTGTTTTTGCTGAATTCGCATCAGTCGGTATTCGAAACGATCTTGTTCTGCATCCGGCAAAGAAATAATTTCAGGAAGTGTAAAGTCACAATTCCCATCCAAGTTCAATTGCGTAAATTCGTTTAAATTCTTGATTAAAGCACTGCGATTAGCCTCCAAATTAAAAAGCGCTTGCTTCGTGTTTAAAAGCTCTAATTTTAAAACATCGCGCATAGATTCTAAAGCAACACCTTCGTCCACTAAAACGCTCGATTCCTCAAATCTTTGATCCAATATAGTTTGGTAAGATTGTAAAATCTGCTTTTGTTTATCGATAAGAATAATTTGGAAAAACAAGGTTTTTGTCTGCGATTTAATGGAATAAAGTTCTTTGTCAGTAGCCAAATCCATAAGCGCTAAATTCGTTGCTTCCATTTCGTTTTGAAACTTGTTTAAGCCTCCCCGATACAAAGCTTGGTTTACGTCTACACTTAATCGATACTGATCTTTACTCACCGTAGGAATAGTAATGCCGGGCAAGGTTATAGGCAATTCTATCACTTTATCTTGCCAACTCGCTTTTCCGTTAACAGAAAATTGAGGCAATAAATCGCTTTTCAGGTTTTCCACTTTCAAATTTGTCAATTGTCCTTGCAACTGATATTGTGCATAAAGCGGATGTTCCATTACGGCTTGATCCAAACATTCTTGCAAACTAACTGCTCTGTTTTGCTGTGCATATGAAAATGCAAAAAGTGCAACAAAGAGTAAGGTAAATACGCTCCTTTTTTGTATCATCTTAATAATCATTAATCTGTATATTTAATTGCAGAAATAACAAAACGTGCTATCTCCGTTTTTCGCTTTTCAAGCATCGCTTTATAATCGCTTTCTGATCCTTTAAAAATAATGGTTTGTACCATGGGTTTAGCGACTATCGGAAAAATACTAAGTGCCAAAATATTAATAATCAGCTCCGAAGGCTCTATTTGCTTGATCGTCTTTTTCTCGATTTCCTCCTCAACCATATCATAAACAGGTTGTAAATTGATATCCATAGTTTGAATAAGAGAAACCAAACGTTCGGGGTTATTGCTGATTTCGTGGATAATAAAACCGGGAATACTGGGATTCTTTTCCATGAGGTTTAAATACACAAACACAAAACGCTTAATCTTTGTGAAAAAATCTTCCGGACCTTCAAAAGACTTGAGCAGATTTGGCACAAATCCCTTAAATACGGTTTGAAAAACGATACCAAAAAGTTTTTCTTTGCTCCGGTAATAGTAATGCAAAAGCGCTTTGTTAATGCCCGCTTCATCAGCAATTTCTTGCATACGAGCACCTGCCAAACCCTTTTCGATAAACACTTTTTCAGCTGCTCGAACTATTTTATCTTCCGTACTAATTTCAGCCATTTATATTAACCAATTTATTTAACCATTTGGTAAAACCATTTGGCAAATATAAAATCTATGCGGAATGATGTCAAGAAAATCTTAAAATAATTTCCGAAAAAATGATATCAGCACAAAAAGTAATTGAATGATAAACGTGGAGTAGTTTTTCCAAAACGCCCAATTTCGTAATTAGAGTTGTAAAGCTTGAATTAGCGTTTTGAACAGCAAATTGCCTTTTTCGACTAAGCTAAAACTATGACCGCTGTATTTCCATTGGCGAACAAGTTGACGCATGGAGCCAAAAAACAAGAAAACAAACATTTCCACATCAACACATTCCGGAATTTGCTTGGCTTGCTTCAGATTA
>JBFHQD010000065.1:0-14131 GCA_041592395.1 Bacteroidales bacterium
TGATTTAATGGATTACGCATGAATACTAAATCCAAATTATAAACAGCTTCTTTATATTTTTTTGTCGATATACTTTCGTTAATTTCTGTAATAAGCAAATTGTCAGTCTTATGATATGTAGGCTTGTATAGTACAATCATCACTTCGTCCAGATAGTTTTCTGGGTATTCGTCAACGTAATAATCTAGGTCTCCTGTCCTAAACTTAATTGGCAAGTAATACTTTGTAATCGAGTTAGCTGATTTCCAGTGCTTTCTGGTTAACTTCAAAGTCCTAATTACCTCTGCATCGGTTTGTTTCCCTAAACTATTTATTATAGTTATCTCTTTTATCTCTCCATTTTCAACTATCCAAGAGATAAGTGATGTTCCAAGCACGGATTTATCTGCATAAAAAATATGCTGGCCAATATATTTGTAAAATGCTTGGCTGCCTCCTTTGTACAAAGCGTCTAATTTTTGATTTTGCTGTGCATTTGCAACTAGCGTTATAAAAATAAAGGCATACATAATCCAATACCTCATGGTAAAAACACTATTAAGTTTATATTTTGATCTCAAATTTAAGATAAATAATATCCAATTGAAAAAGAAAAAGCCGAAGTAATTAACTCCGGCTTTTATAATTTGCAATTTAATCCGTAGCTCTTTTTTTACTAGGAGTCATTTTAGTTTCTCTGCGCATTTCAAAAATATCCGTGCTAATAGAACCATCTCCAATAAGGTGTTTGCAGAAGTAATCGGCTTTAAGCCAGAAAAAATATTCCGTATAATTTCCAAACCCATGGCGCTGACCGGGCATTATAAAAACATCGAAACGTTTTTTTGCTTTGATTAAGGCATTGGCCATACGAATGGTATTGCCGGGATGCACATTATTGTCAATATCGCCGTGCACTAATAATAGTTTTCCTTTTAGGTTTTTAGCCAGTTGCGGATTGGTTTCGATTTCATAGATAAATTTCGAATTTCCTTCTTCATCAATCTTTTCCTGAACACCATGGTGCGTTTCGCTCCACCATCGGTTGTAAATCGAATTATCGTGATTTCCTGCAGAAGAGACGGCCACTTTGTAAAAATCTGGATATTGACAAAGCGCTGCTGTCGACATAAATCCACCACCGGAATGCCCGCTAATGCCTACTTTATCAATATCGATAAACTTATGTTTTTGAGCCAATTGTTCAACAACATATTTTTTATCGGCTAAACCATAATCTCTTAAATCGCCATAGCCGTAATTATGATACCATTTGGAACGGTTTGGATTTCCACCGCGATTTCCCAACGAAATAATCACGAAACCAAGCTGCGCAAAGCGATCTGTTCTGTCCATTCTTGCATTAAACATGGTGTTTACAGCTTCGGTTTGTGGTCCGGGATAAACATATTCCAAAATAGGATATTTTAAGGTGGAATCGAATTTAAAGGGCTTATACATCACGCCGTAAATATCGGTAATACCATCAGCCGCTTTTGCTTTAAAGATTTCGGGGAATTTATAACCGGCTGCAAAAAGGTTGCGTAAATCGGCCGTTTCCAGCTCAAAAACAAGGTTTCCGTTGTTGTCTCTAATGTCTGTTTTTGGAATCGTATTCACGCGCGAATAATTATTGATAAAGTATTTAAACGAATCGCTGATAATGGCTCTGTTATCGAAATTCCCTTTGTTTAGCAATTTTAAACCACTACCATCAAAATTTACTTTATATAAATGGGTGTAATATGGATTCTCGTTTTGCTCCAATGCATTGGCCGAAAAATAAATAACTTTATTTTTTTCGTCAATTTTTTCAATATCAGATACATGCCATGGACCTGATGTAATCTGATTTAACAACTTTCCATTAGCATCATAACGATAGAGGTGCGCCCATCCATCTCTTTCCGACCAATGGATAAATTCATTGCCATCGCCAATCATGCGAAGCGATTTTTGCTCAATATAAGTGTTCATTCGCTCTTGAATTAGCACTTTTACATCGCCTGTTGTTGTATTCACTTCCAGAATATCCAACTTGTATAAGTCGCGACTTTGCCGCGAAATATAGATCTTATCTGATGTCTTTGATAACCAGGTTCTTGGCACATAATCTTTACTGTTTTCTTTATTGGTCTTTATTTCGCGCTCGATAGATATGCTTTGATCGTTATACGCTTTTACATCGATTTTCTTGCGCGAAGTATCGGCCATATTAAAAACCCATAGTTCTTCTTGCGCTGCTTCTTCTTCGCCCGGCATTGTGTATTTATAGGTTTCGAGCTCTGGTCTTGGATCGGCTAGTACATTAATCACCCAGAGTGATTTTACTTTTCTGGCGTCATTGCGAATCAGCGCGAATTTTTTGGAATCTTGCGACCAAAGAATCCAAGCGCCATTTCTTTTTTTACTCTCCTTTTCAATTTTCTTTTTATCATCGTTATCCGAAGCGGTAAAGCCTCCGCCATAGCCATAATATTGTTCGCCATCGAAGGTAAGTTGATGCTCCACAATGGTTGTATCTTGCACATACTCTTTATCGTCGACTGACTTTTCATTTTTTGCTTTTAGGTAATTTTCTTTATCCATCCAATACAAGTTGTAGTTTCTGGCAAAAATTACGGTTTCGCCATCGGGCGAAATGCTAGCCCAACGCGGATCTTCCTTTTCTTCTATCCAATTTTCAATTTCATACAGTTTTCCCGAAGCTAAATTGTACTCGAGATGAAAAATCTTCTTTTTGGCTTTTGCACTGGGTTTTTTTGTTGATTTTTTTGAAGTGCTATCTGCTTTTGTTTCGCTTTTCTCCACTTCTTCGTCTTGCGTACTTGTTACATCGAACTGAAAAACAGTATCGTCTTTTTTAAATTTAGGATCAATTTTTGGAAGATGTTGTCCGTCGTAAGGATCTTTAGTGATCAGCGTAAGCATAGCGGCCATCTTATCATTATCGAACAATGGTTTTTTTGATTTGCTGTTTAAATCGACAAGATAGAAATCGGTTCCTTCTGATGTGTCGTAAGAATACCAGAATTTATCGCCCGTTTGTAGCCAATTTGGATTAACGGAGGTGCTGAATACCATCCGCTTAAGTTTGGTTGGTGAGAATTGCTCAGCCATTCGGTAATCGGCTTCCGTAATTGGTGTGTTTTGACTGTACAGTCCCGATAATAAAAAGAGGAAAGCCAGCATTGCTAAAAATTTTCTTTTCATGGAATAGTTTTTAATTATGATTTATGTTGATCCGGTTAAAGATCGCTTAAATTATGATTATGAGGCTGCAAGTTAAAAAAATGTATCCGAATAGATCGTATAATTTAAGTAAATATTCCGAGAAAGAAAAGGATTGATAATCAGGCGAACTTATTTCTTGGCTTCCAGTTCGCGCAAATGCTCCATCTTTTTTCGTGCCAAGAATTCGCTGATTCCTTCCAGGTGTTCTTTCACCTGTTTGTTTCCAAATTCGTAAATCTTGCTCACCATACCATTCAGAAAATCACGGTCGTGCGAAACCAAAATAAGTGTGCCATCAAAATCCATCAAAGCTTGTTTTAAGATGTCTTTAGTTCTCATATCCAGATGATTGGTTGGTTCATCAAGAATAAGCAAATTGACAGGTTCGAGCAATAATTTGATCATAGCCAAACGTGTTTTTTCTCCACCCGAAAGAATCTTCACTTTCTTTTCCCATTCTTCACCACCAAACATAAAAGCACCTAAAATGTCTTTTATCTTGGTACGAATATCGCCTTTGGCAACATCGTCGATGGTTTGAAAAACACTTAGGTTTTCATTCAATTTAGAAGCCTCATTTTGAGCAAAATAGCCGATTTGCACATTGTGCCCAAGCGTTAGTTTTCCGCCATGTTCAATTTCGCCCATAATGGCTTGCACAAGTGTTGACTTTCCTTCACCGTTTTTCCCAACAAAAGCTACTTTTTCGCCTCGAGTTATACTGAAACTGGCGCCACTAAAGACGACATGATTGTCGTAACTTTTTGATACATCTTCTGCGGTTACCGGATAATTTCCAGAGCGTGGAGAAGGAGGGAAGCGCAATTTTAAATGTGATGTATCTACTTCGTCCACTTCTACAATTTCTAGCTTTGCGAGCATTTTTACGCGCGACTGAACAGAAAGTGTTTTGGAATAGGTTCCCTTAAAGCGATCGATAAAAGCCTGATTGTCGGCAATAAATTTCTGCTGTTCGTCATAAGCTTTTTGCTGTTGTTGTCGCCGTTCTTGTCGGAGTTCCAAATATTTGGAATAATTTACTTTATAGTCGTAAATCCGACCCATACTCACTTCTATTGTTCGTGTAGTGATATTATCGATAAATGCCCGGTCGTGCGAAATAACCATTACAGCTTTGGCACTATTGATTAAAAATTCTTCGAGCCATTGTACGGATTCTATATCCAAATGGTTAGTAGGCTCATCAAGCAGAATGAGATCCGGATTTTGGAGTAAAATTTTAGCCAACTCAATGCGCATGCGCCAACCACCACTAAATTCGGTAGTTTTTCGAGCAAAATCACTGCGAACAAATCCCAAACCCAAGAGTATCTTTTCAACTTCAGCATCGTAATTGATTTCGCTTTGACTGTAAATTTTTTCGCTCAAATCAGAAACTTTTTCAATTATACCGTAATATTCCTCTGATTCATAATCCGTGCGAACAGTCAGTTGTTCGTTTAATTCGTCCAATTCTTTTTGCAAACTTAAAGCTTGCGAAAAAGCTTGAGATGCTTCTTCAAAAACAGTTAAGTTGCTTTCGGTCATCAAGTGCTGAGGAAGGTAAGAAATGATCGCTTCTTTTGGTGCTGACACTTTTCCACTTGTTGGAGTTTGAATTCCGGCAAGAACTTTAAGTAAAGTCGATTTTCCGGCACCATTTTTACCCATTAAGGCAATGCGATCTTTGTCGTTTACGACAAATGAAATATCTTTAAAAAGTGTTGTTCCACCAAATTCTACAGCTAAGCCATCAATTGAAATCATTCCCAGTTTTTTAAGGCGGCAAAGATAATCAAATGGATTTAGTACGCACGATATTTATTGCTCGTCCAGAAAACGCTTTTTTAGTGATGGCGAGGGTAATATGCATTCGTCTTTTTTCCCGAAAATGCGATACCTCGATTTTGCAATTACATCATAAATAAAATCACGTATAGGGCGTGGTATATAACGGAGTATGCTTAAAATTTTCCAAATCCCACCTAATTCTTTTATTACCAAAAGAGCCGCTTCCGATTTTATAAAATAGCTTTCGTCCACGATATACACAAAGGTGTCGAACGGATAGAGCGGTAGCTTGTATTTATTAAGAAGGATTTGTCCGCTTTTGGATTGGAGTGTGGCAAACTTAAATTTTTCTTTTTTATCGCGCTTTAGAATGAATTGTACGGTTCCATTGCATAAATTACAGACTCCATCAAAAAGGAGAACACGTACAATTTTCTCGTTCATGCGATTTTATAGTTTAAAGCGATTTACCAATCCAATAATTTACGGTCGCCTTTAAGTTCTTGGATTTCAGATATCTCTTGCGAAACTTCGAGTACGCCACGATACTTATCGTTTTTATCGCGGACAGCAAAATACTGGATCAACACAAATTTTGGTCCCATATGCAACCAAAAACTGGCTTTTTCTTTTTCGCCTTTCTTAAAGGAATCGATAATTTTATCTACTACATCAACACTTTCGGGTGGATGACAGTTTTGTACTTTTCGCCCAATAATCGCAGCTGTTCGAGGAAAAATGCGATGTTTTGGGGTAGAAAAATAGCGAACGGTATTGTTTTCATCAACAAAAGTAATATCCACCGGAAGGTGATTGAAAATTAACTCGGCTTGTTCAATCGTAAATTCTCCTGTGGGCAATTTAATAAACTTGTTGTTTGATGGCTTATAATCAGGCAGTTGAGTTTGTTTGGGGACTTCAATAAAAGGGAGTCCCATTTCGCTTAATTCCAAAAGCATTTGATTGGCTGTTTCTTCATTTAGCGTTTCCATCATAATTGGAAAAAGGATTCTTTCTTCGCGAAAGATAATGGTGCTGATATTGAAAAAAAGCAGTCCGGCTAAGGTGTTGAATGTTTTAAGCTCGAAATTTTCAGCGCTTAACAAAGCCAAAATCTTTTTTAAATTCTGACGGATATCATCGTGGAACGACCACATCAATTTTAAGCAGTCGTGCTCTTTCCAATTGGCTTCAAGGATAGGGAATAGAATATTTTCTTTTACTGTATAATGCAGCGTAAACGCTTCTATTTCCGTCAATTGTAGACTTAAATTCGTTTTTGATTCCTGATCAACCTTTTGATTGATCTTTCTGACAAACGGTTTTAGCGCTTTGAGTTTTTGCTGTATTATCGCATTATCTTTCATTAAGAGATCGATAAAGCTATTTTTCGCTGCCTTGATATTGGGATAAGCTTTTAGCGTTTCGTATAAAATATTAAAGAGCTTATTTGATGCGGTTTTAATCTTAGCTAAATCTGATTTGTTTTCAAAGAGGAGGTCGAAACTGCCTAAAACATCACCGGGAATAAAGTGATCGGCTTTCATTCCTAATTCTTCTACAAGCTTGGCGCCATTGATTCCTTCAATGATACCAACCATATAGTGATTTAAAATTTCGACGCGGTTTTTTCTGGTATTTGTAAATTCTGACATGGGTATAAAAAAAGATTGCTTCCAAGATCAAAGATAATGGAAGCAATCTTATTAGAGAGAATTAAGCCGCAATTTTATCTTCTTTTTTTGCGAAGAAGGTTTTAAATGTGAGATCATAAAGAATAATACCGCCACCTATAATCATTAAACTGTCGGGAATAGTTCTGAACCACATCCAGCCGCTCATGCCTTCAACGGCTTCGCGGGTACGCGTAAAGAAGTATCCCAATTCCATCGCTTTTTCTGTTTGCTCCATACCTATCATATAGGTGGGTAATGCAAAGAGTAAGGCGCCTGCTGTTAATGTCCAGAATCCATATTTGCTTAACTTATCGCTCCATACCAATCCTTTAGCCAATGCATTGGCACGTGATGTCATATAGAGGAATGCAATAGAGATATATCCAAACGCACCCAATAAGGCAACGTGACCGTGAGGCATAATTAGATAGGTTCCGTGAGAGTAATAACTGATTGTTGGTGTGTTGATTACCATGCCAAAGAATCCGGCACCAATCCAGTTAAGAATAGCGGAACCGGCAATCCACATAAATGGAGTGGAAAAGGCAAAGTCTTCGCCACTGTGCAATTTTTCGCGTCTGTTTTTCATGGCTTCAACAATCATTAATGCCAATGGTAAAGGTTCTAAAGCAGAGAAAATACCACCAATAGCAATCCAATATTCGTCGAGACCTTGCCACCAGTAATGATGACCTACGCCCAATGTTCCGCTCAATGCAATAAGGAAAAGCTCGAAAAACATAACACGTACGGCTGTTTTGTGTGAGATTAATCCTAAGGAAACTGTAAAGAATGCAATAACACCGGCTGCAAATAGCTCAAAAGTTAATTCAACCCATAAATGAATTACCCACCAACGGTAATAATCGTCAACAGTAAAGTTTGGCATAATTTTGTGTATCGGCATCATACCGGCAATGTATAAAGTTGCAATGGCAAACGACGACCAGATGATTGTGCTGACAATAGGATTGTTGGTCGCTGCTTTTCGAATCAAGGATACGATGAGCAAGAACCAGAAAACCAATCCAATAACAAGGCCGATATCCCATACGCGGCCAAGGTTAAGCAACTCTCTACCTTCATTCCCTAGCCAGAACCAACTTTCGCGTAATTGACCGGTTGCACCCATGTATAAGCCGATAATACTTCCAACAGCAACGACCAAAAGAGATGCCCACAAAACGTCGACCAACCAAGGATATTTATGATCTTTATCAGCTACCCAAGGTGCAATTAGTAATCCCCCAACTAACCAGCCTACAGCAACCCATAAAATGGCTAATTGTGTATGCATAGAACGGATAACATTAAAAGGTAAAATACTTTGAGAAAGGATAAAGTCTTTTGTTGGCTCGGTATATAAGTGTGCCAGATATCCTCCTAAAATCAATTGAACAAAGAATAATCCGGCTACGATAGGAACGTATTTTAACAATTTATTCTGCGAACGGAATAACTTGGTGATTTTCATGGCAGGCTCCAATTTCTCGTCCGGATCTTTTTTAAATAGGTATTCATAAGCTAAATAAATAACGATAATGGTTAAAGTCCAAAGAATCAGGAATTCCCAAAGCGATATTTTATGTGAATTAAAGGTTAAATCCTGATCAATTAAAGGTTCCGGAGGCCAGTTGTTCGACCAAGTACGTTCTGTACCGGGGCGGAACGAAGAAGCTACCAATTGCGACCAATCAACAAAGGCTGCAATCGATTTGGCTTCATCTACACGAATTACACCGCCTGTAAATGCCCGTTCAGGATCACCTTCGGTGAGCAGTTTGGTGATATATTCTACGTTTTTATGATAAGCAGCCGCTGAAGCATCGGTATAAACGGTTTCGCTTTCAAGCAATTTAGTTTGTAGCTTGAAATCTTGTTTAACTCTTTCTTTAACAGCACCGCGTTCAACATCGGTTAATTCCTTGTTTGATTTACCGTAGATTTCATTGGCATAAAAATCGTAAAGAAATTCGGCACGATAATGCATAAAATCTGTTGTAAAATCGGGACCCATATACGCGCCCATGCCAAGTAAGGTGCCCCAGTCCATTAAGTCGAATTGTTGGAAGTTCCCCTTTCCTGTTACAACATCGTCGTAAGTATAAAGCACTTCGCCACTTACCGATTTTACGGTTTGCGGTATCGGTGGAACTTCTTTTTGTAGGTTTGCCGTGTAATAAATCAACATGGAAACCATAATGAGCGCAATAATCCAAAACCCTGTGTAAAGGCCTTTTCTACTCATAAATTTGTCTAGTAATGTTTGTTTCATTTTCTCAGTATTAATTAATAAAATACTACAAGCTTGTAGTATTAATGGTTAAAAAAAATCAAAATTTATTTATATCATTATAGTTAAAATCAGCTAAAGTTTTATTCTTAAATGTATTTATAAATTCTTGTCGAACTTTTATCCAGGTCGCGTGCATTATGCAGGGATTTTCGTCGGAGCATTGCGGAAAACCCAAAACACATCCCATATATTTTTCCATACCTTCCACCGAATCTATGATATCTGCAAGAACGATCTCGTTTATCTTTTTTGCGAAAAAATAACCGCCATCCCGACCTTGTGTACTTCTTATAAAGCCGGCTTTTGATAAATCAGTCATCAATCTACGTAAATATTTATCCGAAATTTTTAGGGAATCCACTAGGTATTTAGCTGAGTATTTAAGCTCCGGCTCCTTGGCCATAAAACTTAAAATGCGCAATGCATACTCCGATGTGTGTGATAATTTCATTAAATGCTATAACCAAGTATTATTTTGCAATAGTACAAATTAATTCATAAATAGGTCGATTTTTTCATAAAATTTTTTAAAAAATTTACAAAAATAGCGGAGCATAATAAGAACAGCTTATACAGCACACAATTTCATAAACCCATCGACTGCAGCAATTGTTTTTTCTTGCTCTTCTATCCATCCCATATGACCTGAATTTCCTAAAATTAGTATTTGAGCGGTGGAAGGTAAAGCGGCTTGAGCCAATACTTTTTCGGTCGAGATTCTGGAATCTTGTTTGCCCACGATAAACAAAACGGGCACTTTAGCATCCATTAATACATCAACGGTCGATTGACGTTCTTTCATTCCGGCCATTGCGGCAATTACGCTTTCTTTAGGCATGGCATTGGCTTCATTAATCTGTTTCTCTATTTGCGATGCATAAACCATGGCATTATCCGGTGCAAAAAGCGATGGAATAAACTGATTGATAAAATGGCCTTTATCTTGTTTTATAATTTCAATCGTTCTTTCGCGGTTTCTTTTGCCTTGCTCATTATCGGCCGAAGCATGCGAATGAAAGAGACCAAAACCCCGCAATAATTCCGGATATTTTTCGGCGAATGCCAGCGTAGTATAACCACCCATAGAATGACCAATCATAACACACTGCTTTATATTTTCTTGCTTAAGTACTTCTAAAACCAGTTCGGCCATAAACGGCATACTGTGAATCTCACTGAAACTAGCAGTAGCGCCATGTCCGGCTAAATCTATGCTAATCACTTGATATTTAAACGATAGTACGCGTTGGTGTTCTTCCCACATTTTTAAAGACTCCAGATATCCGTGTAATAAAACTAGAGTTTCACCCTGTCCAGTTATTTTATAATGGATTTTTTTTCCTTGGTGTTTGATGTATTTTTCCATACGCTTTGTTCTAAACTGCAAAGTTAAATTTTATTGGGGAATGCTTAAGTGTTAAATTCCTGTTATTTCGATCTAAATTACGAAGCTAACTTTGTATTTTAGCGCAAAATTGGTTTATGATAAATCGTCTGCTAATATCCTTAATCTTTATTCTAAGTTTTTCAACACTTGCTATAGCGCAAGAATCTGGAAACAATGGTTTTTTAGTCAATATAGGAGATACCGCTCCTGATTTTAGTGCAAAGTTAATCGACGGAAGCACTTTTCGGCTCTCTGAAAATAGAGGTAATATAGTTATGCTTCAATTTACGGCAAGTTGGTGCAGCGTATGTCGCAAAGAAATGCCTTATATCGAATCTGATATTTGGGCTAAGCTAAAAGACAAAAACTTTGTATTGATAGGAGTTGATCGGGATGAGCCTATAGAAACCGTTCAAAATTTTCAAGAGCAGATGAAGATTACTTATCCGCTCGCTTTAGATCCTGATGCTAATATCTTTGGCCTATATGCCGATATACTCTCCGGCGTTACACGTAATGTGATTATCGATGAACAGGGTAAAATAATTTACCTATCACGACTGTTTAAAAAAGATGAGTTTGACGAAATGACTGCGGTTATTTTTAAAGCGGTTGAAAAGATTCAATAAAAAGTTTTTATTCTTAATGATTTGATCATATTCAGATTTCGTAGATGCTGATATAAGCCTTATATTTGTCCTCTTAAAATCATAAATCATGAAGAACCTATATCTACTCCTTAGTTTGTTTTTAGCTCTTTCCAGCTATGGGCAAACCAAAGCCTACCTCCATGGAGAATATAAACCTGAAAAAGGAGGCACAGCTTATATTGCACAACATACTCATGTTGTGGATAATATTAATCCGGTAGCCCGTCCAAATGCCAAAATTCGTAATGTTATATTATTGATCGGCGATGGAATGGGCGTGAGTCATGTTTTTGCAGCAATGACCGCAAATAACGATCGTTTGTATATCGATCAAATGCCCTATATCGGTTTTCAAAAAACGAAAGCCAAAAATCGTTATCGCACCGATTCTGCTGGTGCAGGTTCCGCCTTAGCAACAGGAAAAAAAACAGATTATGGCTGTATTAGTCTTGATGAAAATAATCAGGCCAATCCGACTATATTAGAATATGCGGCCGGAAATGGATATGGAACAGGTTTAGTGGCCGCATGTAAAATTACGCATGCAACTCCAGCTGCTTTTATTGCTCATGTGCCTAGGCGTAATCAATACGAAGATATTGCTGCTTTTTTTGTAAGCGATTCTATCGACCTGTTTTTGGGTGGAGGATCGGATGATTTTTGTAAGCGCGAAACAGGAGTAAATCTTCGTCCTGCGTTGGAGGCGAAAGGTTTTCAGGTGCTTACCGATAGGAGCGAATTAGCTTCTATTAAAAGCGGGAAAATTGCTGGCCTTTTTGCCAATGGTCATTTGGATGCCTATCCGAAGCGGGGTGAATTTTTAGTAGAAAGTACGCTAAAAGCCATTGAAATATTAAATCAAAAGAAAAACGGATTTTTCTTGATGGTGGAAGGTTCTCAAATTGATTGGACCGCCCACGATAATGATCTTGGCGCTACGGTTGAAGAAATGCTCGATTTTGATCGCGCTGTAGGCGCTGCTTTAAAGTTTGCCGAAAAAGACGGTCATACCCTGGTTATCGTTACAGCCGATCACGAAACCGGTGGATTGAGTGTGATTAATGGAGATATTGAACATGGAATGGTAGAAGGAAAATTCAATACTTCGGGACACAGCTCTTTGATGGTTCCTGTTTTTGCTTATGGTCCGGGGGCTGCAAAATTTGCCGGTATTTACGAAAATACGGCTATCTTTGATAAGATGATGGAATCTTTTGGCTTTAAAAAATAAATGAATCTTTCTAAACCACTTGCGGAAATTCTTCGGCCTAGCGATTTTGATCACTATATCGGACAAGAGCATTTAATAGGCAAGGAGGGCGTCTTGCAAAAATCGCTCGATTCGGGCAATATTCCATCTATGATTTTGTGGGGACCTCCCGGCGTAGGAAAAACAACGCTCGCTTTTATTTTGGCTCAAAACTTGGAAATCCCTTTTTATTCGCTCAGCGCAATAAATGCCGGTGTAAAAACGGTTCGCGAAGTAATTGAGAAGGCACAGGCCAGTGGTAGAAAATCGATCCTTTTTTTGGATGAGATTCATCGCTTTAGCAAATCGCAACAAGATTCCTTATTGAGCGCTGTCGAAACCGGAACCATTACACTGATTGGGGCAACTACAGAAAATCCCTCTTTCGAGGTCATTTCTCCTTTGCTTTCGCGATGTCAGGTGTATATTTTAAAAGCATTGGAAAAAAAGCATTTGGAAGCACTCTTAAATCAAGCCATTGCATTTTTTAAGAACGATTATCAAATCGAGCTTATTCCGGATGAAACAGAAGCTCTTTTTCGAATATCCGGAGGTGATGCGCGTAAATTATTCAATGCCATTGAATTGATTGCAGGTACTTTTTCTGAACAGGAGAAAAAAATCAAGCTGAACAATGCCTTGGTCAGTCATATAATTCAAAAAAACCTGGCTACTTATGATAAAAAGGGAGAAATGCATTATGATGTTATCTCTGCGTTTATCAAATCTATTCGCGGTAGCGATCCCAATGGAGCCGTGTATTGGTTGGCCAGAATGATTGAAGGTGGGGAGGATATCAAGTTTATCGCTCGACGTTTGCTTATTTTGGCTTCTGAAGATATTGGCAATGCCAATCCCAATGCGCTTTTGCTGGCCAATAGTTGTTTCGATGCCGTAAATAAAATTGGTTATCCGGAAGGAAGGATAATTCTTTCGCAAACCGCGGTTTATCTGGCTAATTCGGCCAAAAGTAATTCGACCTACACTGCCATTAAAAAAGCCCAACAAACGGTTCAGCAAACGGGCGATTTGCCTGTGCCTCTGCATTTAAGAAATGCGCCAACGAAGTTGATGAAAGAGATTGGTTACGGCCAAAATTACAAGTATGCCCATGAGTTTGAAGGTAATTTTACGGATGAAGAATTTTTACCCGATGCCATTAAAGGAACGACTTTTTATAAGCCCGGAGCGAATAAGCGAGAAGAGGAAGATCGTAAAACGCTTAAAAACAGGTGGAAAGAAAAGTATAAATATTGAGGAGGAAAACAGATCGATGTGCGTTTGAATTTCTTTAAAAAAGAGGCACAAAATACTTGTTTGCTTAGTAAAAAGCTTTTACTTTTGCAGTCCTTTTTACAGGAAACGATTTGGTAGCTCAGTTGGTAGAGCATTTGACTTTTAATCAAAGGGTCCTGGGTTCGAGCCCCAGCCAGATCACTCACTCACATATATAGCGCTGTAATTTAATAAGTTACGGCGCTTTTTCTTTTTGTGGGAAATATATGGGAAACTTTCGAGTTTTCCTTATTTTACAGGGGGTGCAGAAGGTTATGCATAAAAATGACTTTTCTAAATTTGCTTAGAATATTTCTGTAAGGGCATATAAACCGCGCTTTTCAAGCTTAGCCTCCCAATTTTCTTGTTGATACCTCGATAATTCTTTGCAATAATATGCATTGGTAGCTTTCGCATAGCCTTCTTGGATCAATAAATCATTGAGGCAAGTACCATCAGGGAGAACAACATAAGCCAGCTGACGACCCCAATAATCAACTTCATTACCAGGCTCTGTGTAAAGCGTAATTATTGTTCCCACCGGACAGAGACGGAGCACAAATTCTCGAGCTTGATTTCCCATAAAACAAAGCA
>JBFHQD010000066.1:0-13897 GCA_041592395.1 Bacteroidales bacterium
ATCTGCTGCCGACCATTCTTCATAAGGTTTTGCAGTATAATCAGCATCCACTTTCATCATGCCGTTGGCTGCAAATACCTTGCTTGTAATGTCTTCGCCGGTTTTGTTAAATGCTTTCATATCGGCACCTTTAAATCCGGGAATTAGCATGGCAAAATCAAATTCTTGTTCCAGATATTCGCCATCCAACGTTTCGTAAAAAGCTTTGCCTTCTTCCACTTTATAAACTCCGGCACGTTTTATCCAGCGAATGCCGTATTCGGCCAATATGGATTCAGTAAAAATTTTCGTAGGTGTAATATAACCGCCACGCTTAATGTAAGCGCCACCCATTCCAAAATCGCCCAATTCGTATTCATTGCTTATCCACACTATTTCGGCAAATTTGTTTAGTTTTCTTTTGTTGACTTCGAAAGCGATGTTTAGAGCATATTCGAATGCAGCACCCTGACAAGTAGCCAAGGCATGGCCTGTACCGATGAGGAAGGTTTGGTGCTCGCCTTTTTCCATCTTCTCTAATGATTTTTGCAGATTTTCCCATGCGTGAGCGGCATGGTCATAAGTACAAACCGATTGAGAAAATTTATCTGGTCCTAAACCTTCGGTAGCTGCGAAATTCAGCTTTGGTCCTGTGGAATTTACCAGAAAATCGTAAGTCACAATTTCTTCCTCGCCCTCACGACCTTTTTCTACATAATTAATTTTAACAAAAGGACTCGGTGTGTCTTTGTCTCCTTCGGGATGGATAGACATGCCCATGGCTTGTTTATAAACGATTCCTTTTTTGTCGTAAACGGGTTTGAGTTTGAATTTTACTTGATCGGGTGTCATAAGGCCAACACCGACCCAAATATTCGATGGCACCCACTGATAATTGCTATTCGGACTAATCATCACGACCTCGTGTTTTTTGCCCAATAATTTTTTTAAATACAAAACTGCCGTGTGACCAGAAATGCCGGCACCTAGCACTACAACTTTTGCCATAATTGATATTTATTAGTTTGTTGTTTTTTTAAGGTATTTAAATACCTATTTTGATTTACTCATTTTGAGTGATTTACAAAACTAGCGATAATTTTTACTTTTGCAAATTATTTGTTAATTATCTTAATCTAATCCTGATTAATTTTTGATAGCCGTTTTAATAAATAAGAGTTTAAAAAATTATGTTTGTTATATTGTGCGCTGTTTTTCGTTATACCAATAGAGATGACTAACAACGAGTTTAAGCATAATATACTTCCACTAACGGACAAGATTTTTCCAATGGTTGCACGCCTATTAGGAAACGATACTGAAGCGCAAGATGCAGTGCAAGAGATTATGATTAAATTATGGTTGAAGAAAAACAAACTCGATAATCATCCCAATATTTCGGGTTTTGTTTTTTTAACCGCTCGTAATTATTGTCTCGATCGTTTAAGATCAAAGAAAAAGGAAATCGTGGGTACGCTAAGTCGGGAATTAATAGCCGACTATTTTATAGACGAAGAAAATACAGATAGGGAACGTTTGCTGATGCATATTCGGAAAATTATTGATAAACTGCCTGAAAATCAGAAAGAAATAATATTAATGCGCGATATTGATGGTTTGGAGTTTGATGAAATTGTAGCAGCAAGCAACCTTAAAATTGAACATGTGCGCGTTTTGTTATCGCGGGCCAGAAAGCAGGTGCGAAATCAATTAAAAAAAGAGCTTTATGAAGAGGGAAAATAGAGAAAAGCAGTTGTTCCTCTACGAGAATGGAAACACATCGCTTAAAGAGGAAAAAGATTTGGTAGAGCAGTTGGGGAATTCAACAAGCGGCGAAAATGCTTGGTTTGCTTTTCTAAAGGCAACGAAAAAACAAGCTCCCAAAGATTTGAAAGACGAAATATGGAATTCGATTCAGCAACTGGATAAACGAAAAAAGAAATGGCGGTTTCGTTTAATCTCTGCGGCAGCATCCATTATAATCGCCTTTTCATTCATCTTATCGGTCGATTTTCATCCTCAAAAGCCAATGAGCAGAGAAGAGAAAGAGGCCGCATTAAAAGAGGCTTTTGCTTTGATTTCTACCGATTCAGATAAACCTGTTTTGGGTGAGGTGATGTACGAAGACGAAAAATTAATTATTTATATAAAATAAAGATCATGAGAAAAATCGTTCTAATCATTTGTGTATTTGGTCTCTTTACAATGTCGAGTATGGCTCAAGAGGGGAAAGTATTTATTAAATCAGTTGCGGATACTTCTGGTTCCACCGCAAATGTTCAAACAGAAAAGCAGGACAGAGACCTGTTTATAAAAATAAAAGAGGGCGCCGATGTAAAGATTATTATAAATGGAAAGAAATACGATTCGGATGTTATTGATATCCTAGATCAAAATATCATTGCTTCCGCATTTATTCCGAATAAGGAAACGGCCATGAAAAAATACAATGAGCCCAATGTGGTTGTAATCCTAACAAAAAAAGAAAAGGAAGAAAGGGCGAAACAAAGAATTGAAAAAGGGACTAAAGATCCCCTCGTTCTGGTTGATGGAAAACAAATTAGCAAAGCCGAATTTAAAGCCTATAATGCAGATGATATTGAGTCGGTAAACGTACTTAAAGATGAAGAATCATTAAAAAAATACAATACGGAAGTCGGTGTCATATTAATTACAACCAAAAAGAATAAAAAATAGGGTTGCCTATAAAAAGCAAAGCCGAAGGAAAATCAAATTCCTTCGGCTTTTTTAATTCAATTCAGGGCTTCTTAAACCAAGATATTTCCGTCCATTTCTTTTGGAATGGGAAGTTCCATAATCGTTAAAATGGTTGGGGCAATATCGGCTAATTTTCCGTCTTTTATTTTCTTGTATTGATCATCCAACAAGAAAATAGGCACGGGATTCATCGAATGTGCCGTATTTGGACTGCCATCATCATTAACGGCATTGTCCGAATTTCCGTGGTCGGCCGTTATCAATACCGAATAACCCAGTTCTCTTGCGGTTTTAGCCACTTTTTCTACCGAACGGTCTACAGTTTCAACCGCCTTTGTAATTGCCGAATAAACGCCCGTATGACCTACCATATCCGAATTGGCAAAGTTTAAGACCACCAAATCGGGTTTGTTGGCATTTAATTCTTTAACTATGGCTTCGGTCACTTCAGGAGCGCTCATTTGTGGCTGCAAATCGTAAGTGGCTACTTTTGGCGAAGGAATAAGAATGCGTTTTTCGCCTTTAAACTCATTTTCTCTTCCTCCACTAAAAAAGAAAGTAACATGGGCGTATTTTTCTGTTTCAGCAATGCGAACTTGTGTTTTTCCTTGCTGCTCCATTATTTCACCTAAAGTGTTTTTTAAATCGTCTTTATCATAAGCCAGATGAATATTTTTAAATGTTTCATCGTATTTGGTCATGGTTACATAATGCAATGGCAACGTTTTCATACCAAATTCGGGCATGTCTTTTTGCGATAAAACCGTAGTGATCTCGCGCAAACGATCGGTGCGGAAATTGAAACAAAAAACCACATCATCCGCTTCAATTTTTGCCAGCGGTTTTCCGGCTTTATCAACCACAACTTGAGGTTCGATAAATTCATCGGTTTTCCCTTCTTTATACGAGGCTTTGATAGCATCAACAGCCGAAAGCACAGGATTTCCCTCGCCATTTACCATTAAATCATAGCCGCGTTTAATGCGTTCCCAGCGTTTGTCTCTGTCCATGGTATAATAGCGACCACAAACGGAGGCGATTTTAGCGGTTGTGTTTTTTAAATGATCTTCCAGTTCCTGTACAAATGCAGCACCACTTCGTGGATCAGTATCGCGACCGTCGGTTAAAACATGAACAAAAACATCTTGCATGCCCTGCTGAGCTGCAATATCGGTAAGTTTCATTAGGTGTTTGGTCGAGGAGTGTACACCACCATCAGACACCAAACCTAAAAAATGCACTTTTTTGTGCTTGGTTTTAGCATAATTGATGGCTTCGAGAATGACTTCGTTTTTTTCGATAGAACCGTCTTGAATAGCGCGGTTTATTTTTACTAAATCCTGATAAACAACTCTTCCGGCTCCAATGTTTAAGTGTCCAACTTCGGAGTTGCCCATTTGGCCATCGGGAAGTCCTACATTTTCACCGTCGGTGCGAAGGTGCGCATGCGCTGCGTTTGCTTTATCGTAAAGACTCTTGATGTATTTTGTATCGGCTTGATATATGGCGTCGGCTTTATCTTTATTGCCTTCGCCCCAGCCATCCATAATGATAAATACTACTTTTTTTGTCATAAATTTTTTGTTCTAAATAATGGTTATTAAAGCTTCGTGACTTTGAATCTTCGTTGATAAAAAACCACAGAGACCCTAAGAAATTGATGCTTTAAAATAATTTGCAAATATACATAAGATTCAACAATCCTATTCGTTTCAGGTTTTGAGATACCTAGATATGATGATGAATCGAGCGAACTAATTTAGGCTATCCAAATTGTTTTGATATTTACAAATTCTTTAATCCCGTAATGGGAGAGTTCGCGCCCATAGCCCGATTTTTTAATGCCGCCAAAGGGCAGTCGAGGATCCGATTTTGTCATGCCATTAATAAAGATACCGCCACTTTCGATTTGACGAGCCAGTTTCTCCGCTTTTTTCAAATCTTTCGACCATAAACTTCCCCCCAAACCAAACTCCGAATCGTTGGCAATTGAAACCGCTTCTTCTTCTGTTTTGAACGTAAAAACACTAAATACAGGGCCAAAACTTTCTTCGTAATAGAGCTTCATAGAGGGCTTAATGTTTGTGATGATAGTAGGTTCGTAAAAATATCCGGCACCGTCCTTTAATTTCCCGCCACGAATTAGTGTGGCCCCTTGTTTTAGCGTTTCCTCTACTTGCGCATGAATTTCCTCTCTTAAATCGGCGCGAGCCAAAGGCCCCACTTGTATGCCTTCTTCCAAAGGATTGCCGATTTTCAATTGATCCAACGCTTCGTTTATCAGCGAAATAAAATCAGGCAAAAGACTTTCGTCGATAATAAAGCGTTTGGCAGCAATGCAACTTTGTCCGTTGTTTAGCATTCTGGCCTGTACTGCAACTTTGGCCGCTTTTTCGATATCTGCATCTTTTAAAACGATAAAAGCATCGGCTCCGCCTAATTCCAAGACCGATTTTTTTATGGCTTTGCCCGAGGCCATAGCAACGCGACTTCCGGCAAATTCGCTACCCGTAAGTGTAGTGGCTTTTATTTTGGGATTATTAATTACGTTTTCTACCTGATTGCTTTTAATAACCAGATTTCGAAACAAATTATCAGGGAATCCGGCCCGTTTAAAAACATTTTCAATGGCAACAGCACAGCCTTGAACATTGCTTGCATGTTTTAAAACAGCAGCATTTCCGGCCATCAATGCCGGAGCGGCAAAACGAAACACTTGCCAAAAAGGGAAATTCCAAGGCATAACAGCCAACACAATCCCGATAGGTTCAAAGCTCACAAAGCTTTTTGAAGCTCCGGAAGCAATAACTTCATCTTGAAGTAAATAAGCGGCTGCATCGGCATAATAATCGCAAACCCAGGCCGATTTTTCGACTTCAGCCATCGATTCGGAAAGCGGTTTTCCCATTTCCAAACTTATGGTTTTGGCAAATTCAGTCTTATTGTCGCGCAATACCTGAGCAGCCTTATGCATAAGTTCTTCGCGCTGCGTAAACTTCGTTTTTTTCCAGGAATTCCAACTAAAATGGACTTCCTCGATGATTTTTTCTACGTCTGCATCGGAATGCTCCGTATACGCTTTTAATAATTCCCCGTTATAAGGGTTTATACTTTTCATCTGTTTATCATTCTTTGATGGGGTGTTTACGATTTGCAAAATAAGCTAAAATCGTAAGTGTAACCAAGAATCCTATCGAATAATAAACAAAACTAGGAATTGGCACAGGATCGCCCTGACCGTAAGAGTGTAATCCTGAAAGGTAATAATTCACTCCAAAATAGGTCATTAATACACAGAAATAGGAGAAAATACTACCGACATTGAAAGTATATAAACCTTTGAGTCCCGGAATCATACGCATATGCAGAACAAAAGCATAAACCAATACGGTGACTAATGTCCAGGTTTCTTTGGAGTCCCAGCCCCAATATCTTCCCCAAGATTCATTGGCCCAAATACCACCTAAAAAGGTTCCGATAGTGAGTAAATAAAGACCTGCCGTTAATGTAGCTTCATTAATTCGGCTTAATTCTTTAATTTTAACTTGAATCCGAGCGCTATTCTTGTTCGTTTGCAGAATCATAAAAATCAGAATTAAAATCCCTAAGAATCCACCCAAAGCTAAGAATCCGTAACTGGCAGTAATAACGGCTACGTGAATGGTTAACCAATACGATTTTAAAACCGGAACCAGATTGGTAATTTCAGGATTCATCCAACTTAAATGCGCAACATATAAGATTAGAAAACCAAGAATAGCAGTTGCTCCTAAAGCAATAGGTGCTTTTTTATAGAATGAAATTCCGGCTAACATACTGGCCCATCCAATAAAAATCATCGATTCGTAACCATTACTCCAAGGCGCATGTCCTGCAATATACCAGCGCAGAATTAAACCTCCGGTATGCGCCAGAAAAGCAAGAAACAATATCAGAATCAGTATATTAATTCCCCATTTGAATCGGTATTGCGGCCACAGAATACGAATAAACAACAAGACCAAGAGAATAAAGCCGATTAAACCATAAATGAAAGCCAATTGTTTGAAAATATCGATACGGTTATATAAAATTTCCAATCCAAAATGGGCATCATCTTTTATCGCTTCTGCGGCAAATTTTTGCTGATAAGTGTTTATGGCGTTTAAATAAAAGTCGGCGTCTTCCCATTGATTGGTAGCCATTCCTTTTTTAAGCGCATCCATATAATAAACAACTATGGTTTTTACAAAAGTGGAATCTTCGGTTGAAAAATGCTCCAATTTATCATTCGGATTTTTCCACGCTTCGTCGGGGTGACCCGGTACAGGGAAAATATTTAGAAAATGACCGTTTGCAGCCATATAAAAAACATTTACCCGTTCATCAACAGTAATCACATCTTTATCGAGCGTGGATCGTTTTGCCGGATTTTTTCGATAGGCTTCGTCAACATATTTGCTGAGCTTATAATTCGAACCTGCAAAGAAATCGTTAAACGATACCCTTGGATTATTGTTACCGATAATTTTTTTCAATTCATCATTCGAAACTTTAATGATGTCTTGACGCATCCAATAGCCGGGATCGAGCATAAGTCCCAGAAAAATCTGTTCGGGATTTAATCCTTCGTAATTGGCTAAGCGACTGTATTTTCTGAAGGTTTCGCTGCTTACGGAATTAAGTGGTTTAAAACGTCCGCTATGCCCTTGAATAATGAGTTTATTAAATTTTTCGAGATGTTGTGCCGGAATTTTTTCTAAGCGTTCTATGCTGTTTTGTGCCGACAATGAGGTAACAGGGAAGATATTCAAACCCGCAGTCATTAAAATAGCAAGCGCAAAAACGCTAACGTTTTTCTGACGGATAAGGTATTGAAAACGCGTTGTTTTTTCAAGAACGGCCAATAGCATAGAGAGCATCATTAAACCATAACCTAAATAGGTAACCACCATTCCCCACCAATCGTGGTTAACAGAGAGTACGGTTCCGCGTTCATCCTGATCGTAGGAAGATTGAAAGAATCGGTAGCCTTTATAATCGAGTACATTATTCATAAATATTCTAAAATCGCGATTTACATTCGCCTCTTTATCAATTAAGATAACATCGCTGGCATAAGAAGAGGGACTATTCGATGCCGGATAACGTTCGAGTTCAAAATCGATTAATTTCAAACTAAAGGGAAGTTCAATTAATTTTGGGCCATAGCTAATCTCAAAAGTTTTTCCGTCGAAATGAAAGCTTTTAGCAGGCATCATAGCGCTTCTGCTTTCAAAGACATAACTTTCCATTTCTTGTCCGTTCGAACTGCTTATCTTGAATTTAATTGCATTTAAGCCCGTGTTTTCTCCGCTAGCATTGCTTATAACTCCCATTTGGGCATGTTCGTAAAACTCTCGCAACACGAGACTTTGTCCGCCGGCCTGATAAACAATTTTTTCATCAAAACTATAAGGCGTTTCTTTTTGAAGCTCCACTTCTTTCGACGACATCATATTTATCCGTTTCCCATCATCGGGCAATGTGATGAATAAACCTTCCTCTGTGGAAGTTATCCGGAAAGTATTTGTCGATTCTGCTTTCGCATTAAAACTAACAAACTGAGAACCTAAGGCTTTTGTTTCGCCTTCAAAAATAGAAAAGCGGGTAAATCGACCGTTGATCGTTCCGCTTAAATTCAACAACATTGGTCCTTGATCAGAGGCTGTTAGCGTTTCTTCCGCATTAGGAACATAGTCGAATGTTTTTAAAGTGTATTTTTCGTCGTCGACTTTTAAGTTTAGTTTTGCTTTGGCCGATGTAATCGGGGTAAATAAAACAAGCTTATCCGCACTGGTTGTCTTCTGATTTTCGGTGCATTTTAATTGCAAAAAGGTTTCGCTCGATTGTACTTGATTCGAAGTTTGGCCTTCGCGAATACTCATAAGTCCTTCATAACCGATATAACGTGTAATACCGGCGCCTAAAATTATCAATAAAAAGGCAATATGAAAAGCAAAAACGGTATAGCGTTTTGTTCTTAGAGGATTAAATTTAAATGCATTCCAGGCTATATTAATAAACGCTAAAAAGATAACGATTTCGAACCAACGCGCATTGTAAATGGCTGCTTTTGCTGCTATGGTTCCATAATCGTTTTCGATAAAAGTGGCATAACCGCTGGCTATAGCTACAATTAGCATTAAAACACCTGCAAATTTTAAAGAAAGAATAAAGTTCAGAAAGTTTCGCATAATAAATAGATTTGGGCTTATAATGGGAACAAATATAATAAACGATATGATTGTTTATTAAAAAACAGTACGTATTAGCTATTATTTAACGTATGAGGAGAAAAATAGAATGGAGGAAAGAACAAGCGTATCCAATTATTCGGGCACGAGGATATTATACACTTTTTCGGCGGCAAGTTTTTCGGCGCCTTTAATGGAGAAATCGAGCGCTCTTTCTTTCGATTCGCCATTGATAAAGACTTCAACTTCAAACTGTTTCTTATAGCCTTGCCCAATTTCGTTAATCACCTTAAATTCCAAATCCAATTTTTCTTTTTGGCAATATTCCAAAAGGGCACTTTTATGCGAGATTTCTGTATTTTGGAGTTCTTCAATATCGAAATGTATATTGATGATGCGATCGCGCAGTATATTCGAAGTAAAGCGGTAGCCTTTATCTAAATAAAGTGCGCCAATAAAAGCTTCAAAGGCATCGCCATTGATCGATTTAAATTGTTTGTTGCTGTCGTTATCGGCGGTAATTAAGTCGCTTAAACCCAGTTTTTTGGATAATTTATTTAGTGCAGAACGACTTACGATTTTGGAGCGCATAGCCGTTAAAAAGCCCTCGTCTTTGAGCGGAAATTTTTTGAAAAGTAAGTCGGCTACAACAGCACCCAGAATGGCATCACCTAAATATTCCAAGCGTTCGTTATTAAGTTTTAAACCGTTGTATTTTTCAATAGCAGCCGAGCGATGACGAAAAGCCAGTTTATACAAAAAAATATTTCCGGGATAGAACCCAAAAATATTTTTTATGGATTGATAAAACGCCTTATCTTCAGAAAAGTAGGCTTTAATCGATAGTAAACTGTTGAAAATCAACTAAGATTTAAATTTTTTTATAAGTATTGAAGCATTATGACCACCAAAGCCAAAAGTATTGGAAATGGCTGCATCAACGGTTCTTTTTTTAGCTTTCCCAAACGTAAAATCCAGTTTTGAATCGATTTCTGGATCTAAGTTAAACTGATTAATCGTTGGCGGAACAATATCGTTTTTTACAGAAAGAATAGTTGCAACACCTTCAATAGCTCCGGCAGCACCTAAAAGGTGACCCGTCATAGATTTAGTGCTGTTGATCGATATTTTGTAAGCATGCTCACCAAACAAAGTTTTAATAGCCAAGGGTTCGGCAATATCGCCTTGTGGTGTTGATGTTCCATGGGTATTGATATGATCGATATCTTCTTTTTGCATACCGGCATCTTCTAAGGCCGATTTCATAGCTAACATAGCCCCATATCCATCAGGATGAGGAGAGGTCATATGATAAGCATCGGCTGATAGACCGCCACCGGCTATTTCAGCATATATTTTAGCTCCACGAGCCAAAGCGTGTTCTAATTCTTCAAAAATGAGTCCGGCTCCACCTTCTGCCATCACAAAACCATCGCGATCTCGATCGAAAGGACGAGAAGCTGTTTTGGGATCGTCGTTGCGGGTTGAAATGGCATGCATCGCATTAAAACCACCAACACCGGCAGGATTAATGGCTGCTTCAGAACCCCCTACAACAAAAGCGTTTGCTTTTCCTAAACGGATATAATTATAAGCATCTACCATGGCATTTGCAGATGATGCGCAAGCGGATACCGTAGCAAAATTAGGTCCGCGAAAACCGTTTTTAATGGAGATATGACCGGCCGTAATATCGGCAATCATTTTTGGAATAAAAAAGGGATTGAAACGAGGAGTTCCATCACCGGTGGCAAAATCGCTGACTTCTTTTAAGAAAGTATCGATACCACCAATTCCGGCTGCCCAAATAACGCCAACACGATCACGATCTATTCCCTCAGCATCAATTCCGGAATCAACAATTGCTTCTTGAGCCGCAACTAATCCAAACTGAGCGTACAAATCGTATTTGCGCGCTTCTTTGCGATCGAAAAAATCGGAAGCATCAAAACCTTTTACTTCGCAAGCAAATTTGGTTTTGAACTTGGAGGTGTCAAATCTTGTAATCAGGTCAGCACCCGACACTCCATTAAGCAAATTTTCCCAAAAAACTGGGGCAGTATTGCCTAATGGAGTTACGGCACCAAGACCAGTAATAACTACTCGTCGTAATTCCATAAATGAAATTTTTTTATTGAGCGTGTTCTTCAATATAAGCGATTGCTTCGCCTACAGTTTGAATATTCTCAGCTTGATCGTCAGGAATGCTCATATTGAATTCTTTTTCGAATTCCATGATTAATTCAACTGTATCTAATGAATCAGCACCTAGGTCATTTGTGAAACTTGCTTCTGGTGTTACTTCACTAGGATCTACCCCTAATTTATCAACAATAATGTCAATAACTTTAGCTTTTTTGTCAGACATGTTTTTCTCCTTTTTTATTTAACAAGCGGCAAAGAAAAATATTTACAGCATACAAAGCAATAAAAAAAAGTTATTTAATGTGAAAATATGCTTTAAATAACTGTTAGTCAGTGGGTATTTAAATTCGAATATTCGACTAAAAAATTCGATAATTAGCTATAAATCGCCTGTTTTGCGCTTTTTTGGCTAAAAATGTTTATTGGAATTTTGGTTGACGGTAGAAGTTAAAGTGCTTTAAAAAGCTTAATTTTGTCGGGTTAAAAAAAAGAAATGATGCCGACAAAAAAAACGAAGCTGGTCCTTTTTGCCTCCGGAAACGGAAGCAATGCCGAAAACATTGTTCGCTATTTTAGAAAACAAGAAACGGCTGAGGTGGCCTTGATTTTAACAAACAATCCCAAGGCTTTTGTTATTCAAAGGGCAGCAAGTTTAGGTGTTGATTGTAAGGTGATTACACGCGATGATTTTAAGCAGGCCGGTTCTTTAATTGCGGATTTAAGAAAGAAGCAAATCGATTTTATTGTGTTGGCCGGTTTTCTTTGGTTAATTCCGGAGGTATTGATAAAGGCTTTCCCCAATAAGATACTCAATATACACCCCGCTTTATTGCCCAAATACGGAGGAAAAGGAATGTATGGAAATTTTGTTCACCAAGCCGTATCTGATGCTCGGGAAACGCAAACCGGAATAAGCATCCATTATGTAAACGCTGCTTACGACGAAGGCGATATTCTTTTTCAAAAAACGGTAACGATTAAAGCCGGCGAAGACCCGGAGCATATTGCCGAAAAAGTGCATAAGCTGGAATACGATTACTATCCTAAAGTAATTGAAAATCTACTTACTAAGACCTAGTTACAAGCTTAAATCAAATACGTTTATCCTGATAAAGCGCACGTCTGATAAATAGATCATAACGCTTGATAAACGTTTAGTTTACCCCTTTTTTAATTCTTATATTTGTTTGATAGGATTAACTTTTAGATCTAAAATGGAACTGAATTCCAATACGAGATCTTTTGATGATAATAAAATTTGCAGGTAACTCTTCTTGAAGGAATATAGAATTCAGTTTTTATATAGATATAAATAAGTTATGCCGCATATAAAATTACTCAATAAACAATGAATATTCTTTCGAAGAAGAAAGATTTATCATTAAGTAAAAATGAAGATAATGAATAAAACATATTTCATTTCATCAATAGTAATCGTCTTTTCAGGATTATTACTTTCAGTAATATTATAATACTCCCCAAAAATCGGACAGCGAGTTAAGATAAAGTATTAACTTTAAATTTTAATTTGTATGTCAACAACAAGAAGAAAATTCAGCAAAGAGTTTAAGGCCAAAGTGGTTCTTGAAGCATTAAAAGAGCGAGAGACTTTAGAAAGTTTAGCCAAGAAATATGAGTTGCAACCGGCTCAAATTTCCTTATGGAAATCCCAGGCAATGAGTAATTTTTCAGTTCTATTTTCAGGCGACAAACCTAAAGAAAAGAGAGACGATGTAGATGTTCAACAGTTGTATGCCCAAATAGGCAAGCTTCAAGTTCAGAACGACTTTCTAAAAAAAAAGTTGGAATGAAACCAAGAGAAGAAAGGTTAAGTTTGGTTGAGAAAAATCATACAAAGTTGAGCGTTATAGAACAATGTGAGTTATTGACGATCCATCGAAGTGGTCTGTATTACAAACCATTATCGGAATCTAACTTGAATCTTGACATTATGAAAAGGCTTGACAAACAATATTTTACAACTCCCTTTTATGGTGTTTTGAGGTTAACGGCATTGCTTCGAAAAGAAGGTTATCCAATAAATGAAAAACGGGTAAGGCGTTTAATGAAACTGATTAATTGGAAAACAATTTATCGAGAACCACGCACAACGATTTCCCAAAAAGGAGATTATAAATACCCCTATTTATTAACCGGACTAAAGGTTGAAAGACCCAATCAGGTTTGGGCTATGGACATTACTTATATCCCCATGCGCCATGGTTTTATGTACCTTACAGCCATCATTGATTTGTATAGTAGATACGTTGTTCATTGGTCTTTATCAAATAGTATGACAGCAGAATGGTGTGCAGAAGTATTAAGAGCAGCCATAGAAAAACACGGCAAACCTGAGATTTTTAATACAGATCAAGGAAGTCAGTTTACCAGCGCCATATTTATTAACACATTAAAATCCAATGAAATAAAAATTTCGATGGATGGAAAAGGCAGAGCATTGGATAATATTTTCATTGAACGATTATGGAAAAGTGTAAAATATGAAAATGTATATTTAAATGTTTACGAAAATGGAGTAGATTTATACAAAGGTTTGAATGACTATTTTGAGTTTTACAACAAGCAACGGATACACCAATCACTAGATTATGAAACACCGGAAAAGATATATCAAAGAGCTGCCTAAAGCTAGAATAACTTTTTTTGACCTTTTTGGTAAAGGTCAAAAAGTTATTTCCAGCTACAGAAAGATGAAAAATTCATATCTTAACTTAAGCTAAATTCTGCCCGAAGATTGGGGAGTACTTTACCTTTCCTTTTTCTTACCGCCCGAGCCAAATCTATTTATTTCATTAATTACTATTTTACCAAATCAGCGA
>JBFHQD010000067.1:0-13827 GCA_041592395.1 Bacteroidales bacterium
AAATCAATACTGAATAACCTTCTACAAGGGCGTCAACAGCAATTTGCGGAGGCATTGTACGATTGTACGAAACAATATCAATATCAGCCAAAATAGGTTCGGGTCGAATGGCTTGAATTTCTTTCGGTAAAAACGCTTCTGATTTTTCTTCTTTCACAATTCGTATCTTTTTTTGAATTAAATAATGCTCTAAACAGCAACTTACCAAATAAGCTATGCGTTATCCCGAATAATTTCCTTAAAGCAAATCTTCTTGACTTGCCAATTTTATTTTTTTAAGCCCTTTTTCTCGAAACATCAACCATGGTAAAGAAACGCCCATCGACAAGCTCGCCAAAACAAAAAGCATATTGATGCCGCTATGTGTAATAAACAGGAGTGTAGCCATCTCATCCGTATTTTTCCCAATGGCCAAATGCAATATACCAAGCAATGTTTGGTAGCCAAAATAACCCGGAATCATGCCAATTACCGAAGGGATAGAAATCACAAAAGGACTGGTATGTTTTTTACGTGCAATAGGAATACTCAGAAAACCCACGAAAGAAGCAGCAAATAAGGAAGAAAAAATAATATTTATTCCATAAGAAAGCCCCACAAATTTCACCAAACCGGCAACTAGGGCGGTAATAAAGATGGCAAATAAAAGTCGGTAAGGAACATTAAACAAAACGGCGAAACCAAAACCGACAATGCCCGACCAAAAAGCTTTTTCAATAATTTCCAAATACATAGTTATAAATTTTGAATATTAAAGAGATACATCACAATAAAGAGTGCCGCTGAAATAAAAAGCACTTGAAGAAAGCCATTCATAAAACGAACGAGACCGGTAATAAAATAGCCATCCATAAAATCAGTAAAAGAATTTATTAAAGGAACCCCGGGAATAGAAAACAATACGGAAGTTGCAATGGCAATATTCGGGTTAACATCGGGGATAAACATTAATATCGATGCTGCAATTGCACTTGCAACCAAAGTTCCAAAAAACGTAGCCAAAACCGGATTAAACTCTCTTTTGCTAAGCGTTTGTTTTACAAACAAACCAAGAAAAGTACCGACAAAAACGGCCATAAAGCTGAAATATTCTCCACCGAACAATATGGATAATCCACCACCGGCAAAACTCACTGAAATAAGTGTTAACAACTGAGGATGATGCGCTTGCTTTTCGATAGCATCCACTTTTTGCTTAATTTTATCATAATCCCAGTTTTCTTTCTCCGCGGTCAATCCTGCTTTGCTCAGTGCTGAAATGGTGTTGAAATTAACCACATTGGGAGGAAGACGCTTCACTTGCGTTGTTTTATCCCCCGTTTTTAAATCGGTTATACTAATAATAAACGCCTTATGGTTGATAAACACTTCAGCTTGCGTATGCAAAAGCGCTGCAAATCGATTGATAATCATCAAGATACGATTTGTATTTGCCCCTGACGTCATCAACATGGCGCTGATTTTTAAAAGAAGATCGGCCATCTCTTCGGTTAATCTATTCGAACTCTTCACTTTATTTATTTTAAACTATTTATTTAGTATATAAGGAATAATATTCCGATCACTTCAACATCAATTCCATTAACTTTTGTGCTGCAATTTCGCCTTTTTGTTTAATAAAAGAGCGAGGGGTATTATCGCCCAATTCGAAAGTTACCGCTTCGGCGCCAAACTTATAAAACAAAAAACTTGTAGAGCTAATCTTTGGTCCATCAAGTCCTCCGGGACGAATATTTGGTTTATAATCGGGAAATTCCTTTCCAATTTCGGTAATTAATTCAGGAACTAATCCGGGCATATTCCCTTTCAAACTAGGATCAATTGTATAATAAATATCATGAAAAGTGGAATGAAAATCCACTCCAAAATAAAACTTTCCTCCCGTGTTTGCCACTTTATCTTCCATAAACTTTTTTATAGCGGCCACTTCGGGCTGATTAAATGTTTCCCAATCGCGATTAAGATCTATTCCTCCCGCATTATGTCGCCAATGACCATTATCCACACCATCCGGATTAACCAAAGGAATGATATACGCATTGTACTTTTCCCTAAATTTTTGATTCAATTCGTTGTCTTCGGCCAGTTTTTCAACGAAAGCTCGCATGGCCAGATAGCCGGTCACTTCCGGCGGATGTTGTCTTGACAAAACAATGATCATTTTCTGATCGTCGCTATTCCCTATTTTAAGTACATTTAGTGGTCTTCCTTCACGACTTTCTCCTATCTTATTTATAGAAATATAGGGTTTTTCGGCTAAATTTTCTTCCCAATTACTGATTCGTTTTGAAGTGATAAGTTCTTGAGCAGCAACCCAAAGTGTATCTGAACTTAGAGTAAGTTTCATTGAAATGCTTTTTGGTGACTCTCCATTTGATATACCCGTTGTGTCAGGAAAATAATTGGTCGAATCTAAGTTATTCCAACTCAAACCATCTTGACTTAATTTTGGATAATAGCGATGGTTTACTCCTTCCAAATAGGTAAGTTTTAAATACATACTTTTCTCCGATTTTGCCCAAATTTTAAAGGCATACCAAGGACTGCCATTAATGGGTGTATTTTCAGGAGTGATAAGCGCGGTTATCAAGGTATCATTTGATAATACGATTCCATTTAATCGGGCTCCATCAAAGGCATTCGAACAATAAATCCCTTCACCTAAATCAAATGTTTTTTTCAGTTGCATTTGAATCGGTTTGGTAAGTGTACTCACTCTTTGAATGGGTTCTTGGCCTTTCCATTGTGTATCTTCTTGGCAAGACCAAAATAATACAATCGCTAAGAATAAAATGATTAACTTGTTGATTTTTAGATATTTCATAAGGCTTTGTTTATTTATATTAGGAATCTTGCTTTGCAAAAACGCGCTTTAATAATTCAGAACCTCTTGCCAAAGGGTCTTTCCGGATGAGTTTTTCTTCATCTCCAATTTTCAAAAATAAGCCATCCAATGCTTTTTGCGTTAGATATTCATCAAGTTTGACTTCAATAGGTTTAAAACCCGCAATCTGTCCAACAAGTGTTTGAGCCATTTCATTCCATTTGCCTGTTAATAAATCCCAGCTTTGATTGGTTGAAATATTACCGACCAATTTTTTATCTAAAGACGAATTAATCTTGGGTTTATAAAGCGCTACCAATTGTCCATAAGTAGTACTTCGCAAATAGTTTGTGGCAGCATTATCGCCTCCTTTAAGGATTCCCCATGCATCCGCAATATTCATCGAACTTATACTGTTTACAAAGATGGGTTTTGCTTCCTTGGCGGCATCTTCTGCAGCTCTGTTAATTTTAAGCAAAACATCTTCAAGCATTTGCGTTCCCCCTGGAATTTTATTGATATTTTTTACAATAATATCTGCTTCGGGAGGCAATAGGATTTTCACCAATTCATCTTTATAATAGCCATCAGCTGCACCAAGAATATTTACTGATTTACTTGCCCCAACTACCAAAGATTCTTTTAATCCGCCAATAATTTCATTTTGACTTAAGGGCAAAGACCCTCCCATCGATTGGTTTGCAATTTGGCTTAATTCGGCACAACCACTCAATACAAAAAGTAGACTAATGGAAATAATTTTGTAGCGTTTCATGTTTAATTTCATTTAATAAATATGGATTGCCCTAAGGCAAAAAATGTTCTAATAAGCAAATTGCAATTCACTTAAATTCTTATAAATACCATCTTCGACTTGCATCAATTCTTCGTGTGTCCCTTGTTCGGCGATTTCGCCAAGTTTGATAACAACAATACTATCCGCCTTTCGAATTGTCGATAATCGATGAGCAATAACTATGGATGTTCTTCCTTGCATTAATTTTTCTAAGGCGTCTTGTACCAATCTTTCCGACTCTGAATCTAACGAAGAAGTGGCTTCATCGAGGATTAAAACCCGTGGATTTTTTAAAACTGCTCGCGCAATAGCAATGCGCTGTCTTTGTCCGCCTGAAAGCTGAGTTCCACGCTCCCCAACCAAAGTTTCTAATTGATCAGGAAAACGACTGATAAACTCCATTGCATTTGCTTTTGTGGCAGCTTGTATAATTTCCTCATCGCTAGCTGCTGGCCGGCCATAGGCAATATTCTCTTTAATTGTTCCCCCAAAAAGAAAGATATCTTGTGGCACCAATGCGATTTGATTTCTTAAAACGGATAAAGGATAATCCAAAGCATCCATACTATCAAAAAACAATTGATTTTTATAGGGTGAATGCAAAAGCAAAAGCAACGAAGCCAAGGTACTTTTCCCAGCACCACTCGATCCAACCAAAGCAATTAATTTATTCGATTCTATGGTTAGATTTATATTTCTTAACACTTTTTCGTCGGGCCGTGTTGGGTAAGCAAAGCTTAAATTTTTAAACGTAATGCTTCCTTTTAATCGGTATTTTTCTTCTATTTCTTTTAACTCCTCGATATTTTCCTCTTCTTCTTCGAAGATTTCAAACAAGTCTTCTGTCGCTCCAATAAATTTTTGAATATTCGTAAATACGGTGGCCAAACCTCCAATATTTCCACCCACAAAAACAGAATAAATGACAAATGAAAAAAGATCGCCGGAGTCAAGTTCGCCTGCCGACATCAAGCGTGAACCTTGCCAAACAACAGCCGAAATAGCTCCAAATAATCCCAAAATAATAAACGAAGAAAAGGCCCCCTTGTATTTCCCGCTTTTCATCCCCAAATTGGCTATCTCGATGGTTTTGGTTTTGTATCGAGCTATCTCTAAATACTCGTTGGTAAACGATTTTACGCTTTGAATGCCTTGCAAAGTCTCCTCCACAATGGTATTCGAATCGGCCACTTGGGCCTGAACATCTTTCGAAAACTTACGAATAAATTTACCAAAAACACGTGCCAAAATCATGGTTGGAGGAAGAATGACCAACATAAACAAAGTTAGTTTTACGGAAGTAATCGTTAATAAAACGATGCCGCCAATAATAATGACGATTTGCCTGATAAACTCGGCCAGCGTGGTTGTTAACGTTTCTTGAAGTAAAGTAACATCGGCAGAAATACGGCTATTCAATTCTCCTACTCTTCTTTGCTCGAAAAATTTTAAAGGTAATTTAATGAGATGATTATAAGTAGCTCGACGTAAAAGCGCCAGCGATTTTTCTGTAACATTAACAAATAAAATGATTCGAAAATAGGAGAATACGGCTTGAATTACGAGTAAAACGGCTAACAAAAGTGCGGTTTGATTCAGCGTTACTCCCAGCAATCCTTGACTTCCGGAACTGACTAAATCGCCAAGTAATTTGGGGAAGGCTAAATTTGTCAGGCTCGATCCCAGCAAGAAAAACATACCCAGTAAATACTCTTTTCCAAACGGACGAATATATCCCCAGAGTTTAAAAGCGTTTTTTAAACCTTCGCGTGTTATCTTTTTCTTTGGTGTTTTACTCATTATCAATGTTTTAATTAAAACCGACAGTGCTAATTTAGAATTCGGAACAGATTTGATGCCTTATTATCCTCCTGAACTAATCACTTAAACCCGTTTATCCTTTCTAAACCAAAACGATCATTAAAAAATCTATTCTACAAAAAAAACAGCTACAAGAATATAATATCTCTGAGTATTTCCTTTCCAACGGCTTTGTTTAAGGCTTCTTTTAACTTGCCTTTGGTATAGCTCAATTCTTCGCGCAGAGCTGCCGCTTTTAAGCGTACATACAAAATATCTTTATCAATATCAAGCGATTGCGTTTGACTCGAAATGGTTTGTCCTACTATATTAGCCCACTCACTCTTTAGGCGGTGCTCGTCGTATTTCCTCGAAATTCCATAAGCACGTAAGAGTTCATAAAAAACCTGATTTATTTTTTTTTCGTTGTTTCTACTAAACTCTACCATTATTTATTTCATTTATTTGTCCTTGAACAACTTCAAAAAGACGATGATCCATAGCGGTAGATTCAAACAAATGTTCTACACGCTCGCGCTGCGTATCTGTAATAAAAACTTGGCCGAAATTTTCTTCACTAACCAAACGGATTAACTGCTCTACTCTTTGATTATCTAGCTTATCGAATATATCGTCGAGCAACAAAATTGGTTTAAACGATTTTAATTTGCGCATAAATTCAAATTGAGCCAATTTAATGGCAATCACATACGATTTTTGTTGTCCCTGCGATCCATATTTCTTTACCGGAAAACCATCAATTAAAAAATCCAAATCGTCTTTATGCGCTCCCACAGAAGTGTATCGAACGGCTCTGTCTTTGGCCAAGTTTTCTTTCAATAAATCTTCCATTTTTGCATGGCATAATAAAGATTCATAGTTCAGCGCAACGCTTTCATTTCCGCCACTTATCAAATTAAAATATTGCTGAAAAATAGGGACAAAAGCATCTACAAAAGCTTTCCGCTTTTCCACAATTTCGTGACCCAATTTTATCAATTTTAAATCCCAAATTTCTAAAGATATTTCATCAAAATAATGCCTTTCTGCAAATTGTTTTAACAATGCATTTCGTTGGGCCAATGCTTTATTATAATCGAGCAAATTGTTTAAATAATGGCGATCGAACTGCGAAATTACACCATCAATATATTTACGGCGAACCTCACTCCCATTGTTTATTAAATCCCTATCGTAAGGCGAAATCATTACCAAAGGAATTAAACCGATATGATCGGCCAAACGCTCATATTTCTTTTCATTGAGCTTAAACTGCTTGCTTTGACTCTTTTTTATTAAACAATGAACTTTATCAACCGTTTGCTTCTGGCGAACATAATCGCCATGTAAGGCAAAAAAATCTTCATTATGCCGAATGTTTTGATAATCAATCTGATTGAAATAGCTCTTGCAAAAGGAAAGATAATAAATGGCATCCAATACATTGGTTTTCCCAGCTCCATTTTGACCTATAAAACAATTTATCCTTGGTGATAGCAATAAATCAGCTTCGTGATAATTTTTAAAATTGGTGAATTTGAGCTGTTTAAGGTACATGGATATCGATTTAATTTCGTGTCAAAGGTAATAAAACTAAGGCTTTAACAGAAGGATTACATTTCTTTTAATCAAAGTTTAACAACTAATTCAAAAGTTCTTCGAGTTTCTTTTGCGTTTTTTCCAATAGCCATAATGGCGTGGATGTCGCACCGGAAATTCCAATCGACTGACTCTGCTTAAACCACTTTTTATCGAGCTCATCGGGGCTTGAAATAAAGCGTGCGGATTTAACATGTTTCTTTCCCACATGAAACAAATAGTTTCCATTCGAGCTTTTTTTACCACTTACAAAAACGAGCATATCTTTATCGCGCAAAAAATCAATCAGTTGAATATCGCGTTGAGCGACTTGTTTACAAAATGAATCGACAATCTCCAAGGAAAAATCGGTTGCTTTTTCTTTTTCTCTTTTCTTTTTAAACGCCGCTATTACCTTATAATAATCCGACTGGTATTTTGTGGTCTGCGAAAGAATTACGGTCGGTTTTTTAGTACAAAGCAGCTCCAAATCTGCCGGACTACGCACAATATGAAATTCGCCTGAACAATGCCCTTTTAATCCTATAACCTCCGCATGATAAATATCACCAAACAAAATAACCTGACCATTTTGTTCCTTCATTTTAAGACAGGAATTGCGCATGGTATTCTGTAATTTCTTTACTAACGGACAAGTAGCATCCATTATCTCGACATCAAAATTAGAAGCAATACGAAACGTGGATGGCGGTTCTCCATGAGCTCGAATCAGCATTTTTTTACCGCTTTGCTCAACCAACTGACAATGCGAAACTATTTTCAACCCCCTATTTATCAGTCGATTGATTTCTTCATCATTATGGATAAGATCGCCCAAACATGCCAACGTATCCTGTTCATTTAACAATTCATCAGCCATCTGTATAGCTCTTTGAACGCCAAAACAGGGACCTGCTCCCGGATCGATTTCAATACGTTTTTTCATGCCGTATAAAACTACAAATAATCTAAAACTGAATGTTTAATTTAAGAAAAGAAAAAAAACATGCAGATTTAAGCCCTTTTTAAGTTCAGAAATAATGGTCAACAAAATTTCAGGAATTGCACTTCTGTTTGCCATATTTTTCGCATCTTTATCCTTTTAAATTTAACGAATCTTATGGAAATTATTACAACCAAAATACCTGATTTACTCATCATAAAACCAACGGTTTTCAAAGATGATCGTGGTTATTTTTTTGAATCTTATAACAAAGAATTTTTCTTATCGAAAGGGATTGATCAGAATTTTGTTCAGGATAATGAAAGCAAATCGAATAAAGGTGTTTTGCGTGGATTGCATTTTCAGCGTCCCCCATTTTCTCAAGGGAAATTGGTTCGTGTAGTTAAAGGTGCCGTTTTAGATGTTGCCGTCGATTTACGCAAGTCGTCGCCCACCTATGGCCAATGGGAATCGATAGAACTGACCGAAGAAAACAAGTTTATGTATTGGATTCCGGCAGGATTTGCGCACGGATTTATTACTTTAGAAGACAATACCGTTTTCTTTTACAAATGCACAAATGTATATAACAAGAGCTCTGAAGGCAGTATTTTATGGAACGATCCGGATTTAAATATTGACTGGGGAACGATTAATCAACCTATACTTTCCGATAAAGATAAAGTAGGGCCATTCTTTAAAGATTTTATAAGTCCGTTTTAACACCTATTTCAAAATCACAAAACCATGAAAACTTTCAAAATACAAATCATAACTGTTGTCCTCTTTCTAGGAATATTAGCAAGCCTTGGACTCAACACAAAAAACAAAATAAGCAAAGAAGAATATAAAAAAGCCTTTGTCGAAAACACCAAAACCTTTGCGGTAATGATTCCCGACAAACTTTCCTTTGCTGGAGAAGAAATTCCGTTGGATCGCTTTTACGTTAGAGAGGCGCTTGAAAAAGAATTTACGGTGAACACCTATTTTCATTCCTCTTCTATCTTTCTAATAAAAAGAGCCAATCGTTGGTTTCCGGTTATTGAGCCTATACTAAAGAAAAACAATATCCCTGATGATTTTAAATATTTGGCTGTCGCCGAGAGTGGATTAGAAAATGTAGTCTCGCCTGCCGGAGCCACCGGATTTTGGCAAATACTTAAGCATACAGGCAGAGAATATGGTTTGGAAGTGAACGGAGACATCGATCAGCGCTACCATGTTGAACTGGCCACTGAAGCCGCCTGTAACTACTTGAAAAAAGCCTATGAAAAATATGGGAATTGGACTTTAGTTGCGGCCTCATTCAATGCAGGTATGGGCAAAATTTCTGATGAATTGGATCGCCAACAAGAAGGAGATTATTTCGATATGATTTTTGGTGAAGAAACTGGTCGATATGTTTACCGCATCTTGGCATTAAAAGAGCTGCTCGAGAATCCTCAGAATTACGGCTTCTATATGCGGAGTGAAGACCTCTATCAACCTTATCAATTGAGAAAAATTACGATCGATACCACAATAAATGACATTCCCGCTTTTGCAAAATCATACGGACTGAATTACAAAGAATTTAAGATTTACAATCCTTGGATTCGACAAGCTTATTTGGCCAATAAATCAGGGAGGACTTATACGATTTCGGTTCCTTAAATCGGCGACTAAATTTTTTCTTTTAAAAGTAGCCTAAGATTACACCTATTTTTTTTGCATTTTTGCAAATTAATCTTTTCACAATTTCATGGGTCAGAAAATAGAGGGCAAGGAACAAATTAGAGAAACGCAAGAAGATTTTATCGAAATCTATGGAGCCAGGGTGCATAACCTGCAAAATATGGACGTTAAAATCCCTCGTAATAAATTGGTGGTAATCACAGGTTTAAGCGGAAGCGGAAAGTCTTCGTTGGCCTTCGATACCATTTATGCCGAAGGTCAGCGCCGCTATATGGAAACCTTCTCGGCTTATGCTCGTCAGTTTATCGGAAATCTGGAAAGACCCGATGTTGACGAAATTAAAGGCTTAAGTCCCGTAATTTCGATAGAACAAAAAACAACCAATAAAAACCCACGCTCCACAGTTGGTACGGTAACGGAAATCTACGATTTCTTGCGATTGCTTTATGCACGAACGGCTACTGCATTCTCTTACAATACCGGAGAGCCTATGGTGCAATATACCGAGAAACAAATTCTGGAGCTTATTTATGCGAAATATGCGAATCGAAAAATAATGGTATTGGCACCTGTTGTTAGTGGAAGAAAAGGGCATTACCGCGAACTTTTTGATCAGATTGTCCGACTCGGATTTATTTCTGCTCGCATCGATGGCGATATAGAAGATGTTTACCGTGGGCTGCAGCTGGATCGCTATAAAGTACATGATATCGAAATTGTTATTGACAAACTCAAAGTTGAAGAAAAGTACGAGGAACGGATTACAAAAGCCATCGAATTAGCCTTAAAACATGGCAAAGGCAGTCTCTCGGTTTTGGATCTAGAAACTGAAAAAACACAGTTTTACAGCAAACAATTGATGTGTCCTACCACCGGAATTGCCTATCCTTTGCCCGAACCCAATACTTTTTCTTTCAATTCGCCTTATGGCGCTTGCCCAAGCTGTAATGGTTTAGGAACGGTTTCAGAAATCGATATCGACAAAATATTCCCAAACAAAAAACTGAGTATCCGAAAAGGAGGAATTGCTCCGGTTGGTGCCTATAAAAACAATTGGATTTTTAATCAATTACTGGCCATTGGCGAAAAATTCGATTTTAATCTCGACACCAGTATCGAGGATTTGCCCGAGGAAGCCTTGCAAACTATTCTCTATGGATCGAGTGAAACCATAAAGGTAAAAAAGGAATATTTAGGCGTGACTTCCGAATACAAGTTAAATTTCGAAGGCATTATCAATTTTATTCAAAATCAAGAGGATAATGGGAGTTCTACAGGAATAAAACGTTGGGCGGCTAATTTTATGAATTTTAAAGCTTGTCCAAGTTGTAAGGGAAATCGTTTAAAAACGGAAGCTTTACATTTTAAAATCGATGGCAAATCCATTTCTGATGTCGCCAAAATGGATTTAATTAGCCTGTATAAGTGGATAGAAACAATTGATTTTGAAGGGAATGAAAAGAATATCTTAATCAGCAAAGAAGTGCTTCGCGAAATAAAAACACGCTTAGGGTTTCTCTTGGATGTGGGTTTAGGATATCTGAGTTTAGACCGAACAAGTAAAACACTTTCGGGCGGAGAATCGCAACGCATTCGTCTGGCTACACAAATTGGTTCACAATTGATAGGTGTTTTATATATTTTAGATGAACCCAGTATCGGTTTACATCAACGCGATAATCAACGCTTGATAAAATCACTGAAAAATTTACGCGATATTGGCAATTCGGTTATTGTAGTAGAGCATGATCAAGATATGATTTTAGCGGCCGACGAAGTGCTTGATATTGGTCCCGGAGCCGGCGTTCATGGTGGTAAAATTGTAGCGCAAGGAAATCCATCCACTATGAAAGACTGCAAAAGTTTAACTTGCGAATATATTAGCGGCCGCAAAACCATTCCTATTCCAAGCAAGCGCAGAAAAGGAAACGAGCTCGAAATTGTGTTGCATGGAGCTGCGGGGAACAATCTCAAAAATGTAAAATTAACTATCCCTCTAGGAAAATTTATATGTATTACAGGTGTTTCAGGCAGTGGAAAATCGAGTTTAATCAACGGGACGCTTTATCCCATTTTAAATCAACATTTTTATCAGGGCGTAAAAAAACCCTTGCCTTTTAAAACGATAGAGGGATTGAAGCATATCGACAAAATTATCGAGATTGATCAATCACCTATTGGGAGAACGCCTCGATCAAATCCGGCAACCTACACAAAGGTATTTGATGATATCCGCAAACTATTTACTGATTTGCCCGAAGCTAAAATCAGAGGTTATCAAGCCGGACGATTTAGTTTCAACGTAAAAGGAGGACGTTGCGAAAGCTGCAAGGGCGCCGGTATTCGCGTTATCGAAATGAATTTTTTGCCCGATGTTTCTGTAGAATGCGAAGACTGTCAAGGAAAACGGTACAACCGCGAAACATTGGAAGTTCGGTATAAAGGAAAATCGATTAATGATGTACTGAATATGACTATCAATCAAGCCGTTAAGTTTTTCGAAAACATTCCTTTTATTATTCGTAAAATAAAAACTTTGCAAGACGTAGGACTTGGTTATATCACATTGGGGCAACAATCAACTACTTTGTCGGGTGGCGAAGCGCAACGCGTTAAATTGGCCGCTGAACTTTCGAAAAAATCGACGGGAAATACGCTTTATATTTTGGATGAACCAACTACAGGTTTGCATTTCGAAGATGTTAAAGTGTTACTCGATGTATTGAATAAATTGATGCATAAAGGAAATACCATCATTGTTATTGAACACAATATGGAAGTGATTAAAACGGCCGATCATATCATCGACCTAGGCCCTGAAGGTGGTGCGGCCGGAGGAATAATACTTGCAGAAGGGACACCGGAAGAAGTGAGCAAATCGGGAAAAGGATTTACAGCTCAATTCTTAAAAGAGGTTTTAGAAAAGCGTGTATAGATAAATTAGATTTGGAAATTAATTGTCAATTTCTCGGTGAAGCTCCCTATTGGATTCGTGCAACTAAGAAAATTCCTTTTGCGCAAATCCTCTCCAACTAGAACAAAACTACGAAGTAAGAAAAACTGGAAGCATAGCGTATGCTAAGTTTACTAAACTTCATTAATATTAACTCCAATACGCTGCATATCAGCATAAAAATTCGGATAGGATTTATCGATGCTTTCAGCTTCTGTGATCTGTACCGCATTTTTAGCATTCAAAGCCAACACGGTTCCCATCATAGCCATGCGATGATCATTAAAAGATGAAATTTGTCCACCTTGACAATCCCCACTTGCAATAAGCATTTCGTCGCCTTCAATACGAAGATTCAAACCCAATTGATCAAAAATTGTCTGGATGGCTGCTGCCCGATTGCTTTCTTTATGTATCAATCGATGCACTCCTTTTATCCTACTCACACCCCTACATGAAGCCGCCAATGCCGCTAAGGGCGGAAATAAATCAGGTGTTTCTGTAGCATCATAATCAAAAGCAGTCAGTTTCGTTTTTTCGACATAAATACTATTTTCTTCCTGAATAATTATCGCACCCACCTGATGCAACACATCAACAATATTCTTATCGCCTTGCAAAGAATCCATTCGCAAATTATTTAGCTGAATAGAACCTTTGATTGCGGCAGCAACCAACAAGAAAGCAGCCCCACTCCAATCGCCTTCAACCCTATATCTATTGGCCTTGTATTTTTGATTTCCTCCAATTATAAACCGTGAATAATTCTCATTTTCGATTTTTATTCCAAATGCTTTTAACAGACTGATCGTCATATCAATATACGGCTTGCTTTTCAAATGCTTAACCCGTATCACACTGTCTTTCTTCAATTTAGGCAAGGTCATTAGCAAACCACTCAACAACTGAGAACCTTCACTGGCGTCCATCTCAAAATCACCTCCTTGTAAAGGACCGCAAATTCTTAAGGGGGCATAACCATTGGATGAACTGCATTTTACACCTTGCTGCGAAAGTACTTTTTCAATCAAATGCAGCGGTCTTTTTTGCAAGGTTCCTTCGGCTTGAAGAAGGAATTCCTGATCGTATAAAGCCAATAGCGGAGAAAACAAACGCATACCTAATCCCGATTCACCTATGCTTAGCGCTCTTGTTTTCGGTTCGAAATTCGGTTCAATAACTAAAGTACTCTCCTTAATTCTAAAATCGGCTCCCAAAGCTTTAACCAATTCCAAAGCAGCAAGCACATCAGCACTGGA
>JBFHQD010000068.1:0-13788 GCA_041592395.1 Bacteroidales bacterium
ACTTTGGGAAAAGACTAAACCATATTATTCCACCGCTCCTGTTTCAAAAAATCAGTCTAATTATTACTCTTTTTTCAAGCCTATTGCTTTTAATGAAATAAAAAATAGCGTCTTAATTGCAAAGTCATGTTTTTAAAGCGCTTGTTTTGTTTAGAAAAAAGAAGTAGATTTATTTTCCAATTTAAATCTATCACTTATGAAAAAAACAGCCTTAATTATTTTTATAGCTTTTCTATCCTTTAGCGCTTTCAGTCAGGATAACAAACTGATAAAAAGCAATATAGAAACAATTGATTCCATAGTAAAAGCAAACAATATTCTATTGGCAAAGATTGAAATGAACTCAACAACTGATGATAAGGATCAGGAACGAACGAGAAAAGGAGAATTTGTTTTTGTTGGTAATTTCCTTTTGTTGCGTGATGTTTACTACAACATGGATAAGTTATTGTATTTCTATATTAAAAACGATTATATCGTTTTTGTGATACAAAAATTATAAATGCGAAAAGCAGCTTACTTTTCTGCTTATACTTAATAGGATAAGCCTATATGTTTTACCTATATTCAAAATAGCGTAACGGTGCTGTCGCTTTTTTGATAGTATATCCACACGTTCTTTCGTTCGAAATAAATTGTCTTTAATTCTGACATTGAATTTCTTATGCCTAAACGCTTATTTTTCACTGCTTTTTTATAACTTTGATTTTCAAGACTTAAAATACCACTTTCAGAGATTATCAAATAGAATAAAAGTGACGCATCCTAATTTGAGCTTAATAGATAAAATCAGTTATCCCGATAAAATATGGGTGTATGTTGGTTTTTTATACGTATAAGCGAGTTAACACAAATAATAAAATAAGCGCAATGGAATTAATTAAACTGTATACAATAAAACGGAATATTCAGAAATTTTTAATGTTTACTGGATTATTCTTTTTATTATTTGGACTCACTTTGCTAATTTATTTCTTATATATTGGATTTGATACAAATTTCCCTAGAGGCGATTGGAATTCTATAATTTTCACTCTTCAGGGCGCCTTATTTTTTGCTGCGGGCTACTCACAATTGAGATATGAAAGATATTTTATTGAATGGGACAGTACTAAGTTGAGGTATTTACTCCCCAAAGACAAAGTAATCCAAACAATTAATTTATCTGATATTATAGACCTAAAAATCAATAATAATACTGTAATCATTAATTCAAAAGAAAAAGAAATAACAATTAACCTTAAGAATATAGAATATCATAAATTGAAAAGAATCAAAAAAAAGTTTAAAGAAATTAAACTCGAAAAATAAAGAAAATATAAATAATGGAAGATGAAATAAAAATTGGGAAAAAGATATTTGTCAGAAATGCCGGAAAAGATGAATATTGGCTACAGGATATTATTTATGAAAATCCAAAAATTCTTGGACTTGGGGATTTAGTAGCGGTTAACAAAGAAAAAAAACAATCGAGTGGTGGTCGCCTTGATATTCTTCTTAAAGAACCATCTGAGAATTTAATGTATGAAGTTGAAGTAATGCTCGGAGAAACAGACCCTCACATATAATCCGCTCAATTGAATACTGGGACAATGAAAAACGAAAATATCCACAAAGACAACATTTCTGCGTTCTAATTGCAGAATCTTTTGATAGAAGATATTTTAATGTCATTCAGTTAATGAGTTTAAATATTCCAATGATCGCAATTCAAGCAGATTTGTTGGAAGTTAATGGAGAGAAAATATTGAATTTCTCAAAAATCTTAGACATTTATATCGAACCGGAAGAAAATGAAGAAGACATAAAACAGGTAAATGAATCAACTTGGACTATGGACTCTTCTTGGACAAATTTAAACGCAAAAGAAATTTTTGATTCATTAAAAACTAAACACGATAGAATCGACCTACGTTACACTCAAAGTTATATCAGTATAAATATTGACGGCAGAAACGCCTATTGGTTATGTAAAAGAATAAAACCAACTTCCGCTCTTTTCTTTTCAGTAAAAGATGATGAAAAAGCAGAAGCAATAAAAAAGAAATTTGAAGAAAATGATATTGGTTACACGTACAACAGATATAAAGAATTTATGCTAAATGTGGATATTAAATCTATAAAAAAGAATATTGAATTATTGAATGAAGTACACGCAATCAGAAACAAAAAAGTGCCAGATGATGAATAAATTAGGGCTACTAAAGTCTGCAATGAAATATTCCCGAAGTTTTTCATTCGGAAGCTTGGTTTTATGTCGGAGATTTTCGAATATTTCGTTTGTTTCGAATATTTCGTTTATATTTGTGTAAAAATGAATAGCTATGGAAACTTTAGAAAATATTAAACGACCCACAAAGGAAGAGCAGATTGCTGCAATGGAATCTTATAATGCACTATCGAATGCTCTAAACGATTTAAAAGAAAAGAATCCTGAAATTGAAATAGAAGAAACTCAAGAAAAAATTAGAATACCATTAAGTGCTTTAAAACTTTTGGCAAAAATTTTGAAAGAAACAAGTCAAGGGAGACCTGTCTCTATTGTTCCAGTAGCAACAGAAGTTACAACTCAAGCTGCCGCAGAAATGCTTGGTTGTTCAAGGCCACATATTGTTACACTTCTTGAGCGTGGAAAAATTAAATTTACTAAGGTTGGTAAACATAGAAGAATTAGATATGAAGATATTGTAAATTACAAAAACGAAATGAAAAATTTACAAGAAAAACTAATCAGAGAAATAATGGAGGATGACGAAATAACAGGCTTATATGATTCATAGCGTTAGATTTAAATGTGTTCTCGACACAAATGTAATTTACCCTCTTTGGATTCGTGATTTGCTCTTATGGTTTGCTTATTTCGATTTATACACACCTAAGTGGAGCCTTAATATCTTTGATGAATGGGTTGATGTAATGATTAGAAAGGGCGTTGATCAAAATGAAGCATATAAAAGAGCAGATAAGTTAAATCTAGCATTCCCTGATGCACTAGTAAAAAATTATGAGCCTCTAATTGACACATTAAAACTACCCGATCAAAAAGACAGGCATGTGTTAGCCGCCGCAATAAAAACGAATGCAAATTTAATAATCACCAATAACCTGAAAGATTTTCCAGAAGAATATTTGGCAAGTTTTGGATTAAAAGCTAAATGTGCAGATGACTTTCTTACAGACATTATAGATTTAAACCAAACCTTGTCCTTAAAAGCGTTTAAGAAATTGGTTCTGAACAAAAAGAATCCTCCATATAACGAATTCGAAGTATTGGATATTTTAAGAAATAACGGTTTAAAAGAAACAGCCAATTATTTACATGCATTAATTTAAAAGATAGAAAGACTAACAAAGTTTATAAGCAATAGCTCATAGCACTGCTTCCTCAAAGATTCCTTATCGGTCTTGCCGACCGATAACGAATCACCTTCGAAGCCGCTGCACATAGTCAGAACACTGGTTGCAATTTTGAGAAACACGAAAACAACATAAATAGAATTAATAACTTAAAATTAATACAAAATGAAAATTAAGGTAACGAGTAGAGATGTGAAAATTTTTCTTTTAGGCTTTTTCACCATGTTTATTATTGTAATCATTTACGACTGGAATGACTTCGTTGATGGTTTTAAAGAGGGATATAATGCCTCCAGAAACTCTGAAATTGTAAAATAAGGTACAGGCTACAAAAAGGGCTTATTTGCAATAGCCATGTTCACTTTTAGAAAACCCTCAAAAAACATGCTAAAATGAAGTTGGCTATGCTTTCAAGACCTATGAATTAAAGCACTATTTTTGCCTTAATTATGGCCGGACTTTATCTTCATATTCCTTTTTGCAAACGAAAATGCCACTACTGCAATTTCTATTCGCTGGCAAGTGCCAAATACAAGCCTGAGCTTGTTCAGGCATTACTAAAAGAAATTGAGCTGCAGAAAAACTATTTTCAAAACGAAAAACTGGAAAGTATTTATTTTGGTGGAGGCACACCCAGCTTGCTCAACGAGCAAGAATTACAACTGCTTTTTGAAAAAATAAACAGCACTTTTGCGATTGATAAAAAAGCGGAAATCACTTTTGAAGCCAATCCCAACGATTTAAATAAAGAATACTTAAAGCTTTTGCAAAAAACGCCGATAAATCGATTGAGTGTTGGCGTACAAAGTTTTCACGACAACGAATTGCTTTATTTAAATCGCCTGCATACCGCCGAAGAAGCCAAAAGCGCAATAAAAAGAGCGCAGGATTTTGGTTTTTCAGCATTGAATTTAGATTTAATTTACGGCATCCCAATTGCCAGCAAACAAAGTTGGCAAAGCAATTTAGAAACGTTTAAGGCTTTACATATCGATCATCTTTCGGCTTATAACCTCACGCGCGAAGAAAACACCGCTTATGATATATTGATCAAAAAAGGAAAATATGCAGCGCCCAACGATGCGCAAGGCGAAGCTCATTTTAAGCAATTATTGGCTTTTGCCAAAGACAACAATTTGGAGCAATACGAAATTTCTAATTTTGCTTTTGATCAAAAATATGCCGTGCACAATACCAATTATTGGCGTCGTAAAAAATACCTGGGTATTGGTCCTTCGGCACATTCGTTTAATTTGCTATCGCGAAGCTGGAACAAAGCACAACTTAAGCCTTATATGGATGCCATCAATCAGAACCAATTGCCCAACGAAAGTGAATACTTAAGCAAAACCGACGAATGGAACGAAATCCTTATGACCGGCTTACGCACCAAGTGGGGCGTAGATATTGCGTATCTGAAACAAAATTTTGATGGGGATTGGATAGAAATATTTCAGCGTCAAACACAGAAATACATTGATAACGAGCAACTTATTATTGACAATTCAATTTATCAATTAACCGAAAAAGGCAGGTTTTTTGCCGATGGTATTGCTGCTGATTTTTTTCGAATAAACGAAACGGCATCGAAGCAGCAGAAAATAGGAAGCGTTTAAAGCTTATTTTTTTATCAAATAATAGCGGTTTTTATCGCCCGGAAACATCACCGATTTTTTATTTGAAGCATTAAAATGATAAACAAAGCCCGCCTTGATGGAAGAAATTCCTCCGCCTCCACCTTCGGCAAACAAGCTTAAATCGGAATTGAGTTTTATTTTACCGCCAAGAAAATATTCAAAATACGCTTTTAGCTGGCGATCGAAATTATTCGTAGTGCTATTAAATTCTCTATAATGATGAATTCCGGTACCTATTCCCATATAGAAATCGAAATTCATTTTTTCAAATACAGGCAACTGCATATGCCATATCGCACGAGGACCAAGGGTAGCTTGCGTATAACTTTGTCCCAAAATCAAGGAGTATTTATATTCTACCAGTCCGCCAAACGAAAGAAGACCCACTTCTCCTGTCGGAACTAAACCATAATCGCCACTCATAAAAATAGAAGGCGAATTGCCGTCCATAGAAATAAATCCGAGACCAGTATTTACAGTAATATCACCTTTATCAAAAATAAATTGTGCTTGGGAACTACTCATTAGCAATCCAAAAAATGCTATAACAATGATTCTTTTCAACATAGAAATTGGTTTAAATACGCGTTTACTCATTCAAAAATAAAAGACTTTTGCTAAACTAAGGAAAAAAGCAACAATAATTTATTCATGCATCGGATTTTAAAACAATGTTGAAGAGACGTAGATGCGTTTTTATTCTACATTATTTTCAGAACACAGTTCCTTAAAAGCAGCAGGCGACATTGCATCTTTCACATCAAAATCGCCAATCTTTGTTCGACGAAGCGCTGTTAAATGCGCGCCATTATTTAAGGCCAAACCAAAATCGCGTGCAATAGAACGAATATAAGTGCCTTTGCTACAGCGGATTCTAAAGTCGATTTCGGGCAGTTCAATGCGTGTAAGCTCAAAATCAAAGATTGTTATTTTCTTCGCTTTAATTTTCACTTCTTCATCGTTACGCGCATATTCATAAGCTCTTTTGCCGTCGATTTTTATTGCAGAAAACATGGGAGGAGTTTGATCAATCTCGCCCAAAAATTGAGTAGCGGTCTGTTGAACTTGCTCTGGTGTAATGTTAGCAATATCGAAGCGATAATCTATTTCTTGTTCTAAATCGAAACACGGCGTTGTGGCTCCTAAAAAAATAGTTCCGGTATATTCTTTTTCTTGGGCTTGATAGCTTTCTATTTCTTTTGTTTTTTTGCCTGTACAGATAAGCAATAAGCCGGTTGCCAGCGGATCGAGTGTACCCGCATGCCCCACTTTTATTCGCTTTATTCCACTTATTCTCCGGGCTTGTCCTTTCACGCTTTTTACAACATCAAAGGAAGTCCACCGATAAGGTTTATCAATAAGTATAAGCGCTCCTTTTTGAAAATCGAATGGTTGCAAATGAACTCCGGTTTAGGCAAAAAATAAAACATATGAGATCGCAAAAAGACCTACAATAGCACAATAAAGTGCAAAATAAGAAAGTTTTGCGTTTTTCACTAATTTAATCATCCAAGTACAAGCTAAAACGCCGGTAATAAAAGCAGTAATAAAACCAATAACCAATGGAATTAAGACCGAACTTTCGTAAGCGATTTCGCCACCCATTAAATCTTGTGCCATTTTTCCTAAAATCAAGGGCACAACCATCAAAAATGAAAAACGAGCGGCTTTGCTCCTATCTATTTTAAGTAAAACAGAGGTGGAAATAGTAGCTCCTGAGCGTGAAATACCGGGCAAAATAGCAATGGCTTGGGCAATTCCAATAATCACCGCATCGAAATAACTTACTTTTTTCTCCGTGGTTTTGGCTCTATCGGCAAAAAGCAATAATACCGCTGTAACAAGCAGCATAGCACCTACCAAAAGCAATTGACCGCCAAATAAACTTTCGATTAAATCGTTGTAAAACAAACCCACAAAAGCGGCCGGAATCATCGAGACAACAATTTTCAACGAGAAAATAGTTTCTTCGTTCCATTTAAACTGAAACAATCCTTTTAGAATATCCATCACGTCTTTACGAAACACCATCAAAGTACTCAAGGCTGTAGCGCCATGAAGAACAACGGTCATTAACATGCTTTCTTGAGGTACACTATTATCGCCTAAAATAAACTTAGCCAACTCTAAATGGCCGCTGCTACTAACAGGAAGAAATTCGGTTAATCCTTGAATAATGCCTAAAATTAAGGCGTCCCACCATCCCATAAAATCTTTGCTTAATTAATTATTCGTTTTTGATTTAATAAAGCTTATTCATTCTCTTTAGCTTTGCTCATAATGGCATAAATTTCGATAGCAAATCCTAGCAAAATTAGAATTGGAGCAAGTGTTAGTCTTCTAAAACCAAAAATAGCTTCATTAAATTCGTCGGGAGAATCGGAACCACCACCCATCATTAATAGAAATCCTAGAACTACAAAACCAAGTCCGATAAGTAAAAATTTATAATTGCGTTTTCCAAATACAAACATCGAGCTGTTGGCGCTTGGGGTCTTTTTTTCTTTTGTCATTTTAAATTATTATTGGTATAACTTATCCGGTTTTGCTTTTAAGTATTTATTTACGGCCGATAAATTAGAAAGCCAAGTAATTAAAACACCCAATAAAATAACAAAACCAAATAAGATCAGAAATAAATTATAATCCTGCAAAGTTAAGAGTTCTGGGATTTGTTGTATCGAAAAATAAATAATAACAGCCAACATTACAGAAGCTATTAACGCAGAAAGCAAGCCATGCATAATTCCGACAAGCAAAAAAGGCTTTCGAATAAATCCACGTGTAGCGCCAACTAACTGCATCGTTCTGATACTGAATCGTTTTGAATAAACCGCCAATCGAATTGTATTGCTAATTAATGCGATAGAGATAAGCAATAGCAGTGCACTAAACACCAACAGAATTATACCAACCCTTCGGATATTTTGATTCACCAACTCGACCAGTGATTTTTGATAATAAACCTCTTTGATGTCGGGATTGGCAAGTAATTGTTTTTCGATGACTAACAAACTATCGATATTGGCATAATTGGCGCTTAAACGTAAATCGATAGACGGCAATAGCGGATTGAAACCAAGGAATCCAAGAAAATCTTCGCCCAATTCTTTTTGTAATTCATTGGCCGCTTCTTCCGGAGTAATATATTCCGCATAACGAACAAATACAGCAGCATCCAAGTTTTTTTTCAGCTCTAATATCCGTGCTTCTTTAACTCCGGGATTCATCACAATAGAAAATCCAATATTTTCTTTTACATGATCGGAAAGTTTTTTGCTATTCAAAATTAAAAACCCCAATAAGCCCATTAAAAACAATACCAAACTTATACTAACTATAGTAGTAAAATAAGAGGATTGTAATTTTCGCTTACTGACTTTCTCTGATTTTTTGGCCATAACAATTTTCCTGATGGCTAAATTACAAAATTTGATTACGCTGTTTATAAAATATTGATTCTTTCTTGCTAAATCCGGGTCTGCAAAGCTTTATTTTTCCCTTTTTTTCCAAATGGTTCTGGCCGTTGCACATACTTTTTCGTCCTGTGTTTTAATCGTATGAACAAAAGTATTTGGCTGCGGCTCTTCTTCGGTAAACGATCGGATCGTATCGCCATATTGCGCTTCCGCAATAAAGCGCCCATCAATGGAATGCAAAAAATAATGATCCAATATTTCATCCGAAATCGATTCGGTTACCCATTGCAAATACCGGATATTGTTTACATGTTTATTTGAGTCGACATCGAACTTGTTTACTTTAAACTTTTCGAGATGATTGGCACTTTCTATAGGCGTTATCTTTTTTGTAATATTATACACGATACTTTCTTGCTCACAAACACCCCATTTTTCTTTTATATCGTCCAAAATCTGAATTGGTCTTCTTCTATTGATATCAAAAAACACCCAAAGTCCTTTTGCTCTTCCAATTTCCAACCCTTGTTCATCATAAACAATATTTTCTCTGATGCCTTTGATGGCCGAGTATTTCGATAACCAAGTTCTGATTTTTATTTTTTCTTTATAACGCGGATAGCGATCCATTTCCATAAAACCGGAAAGCAAAACCCAACCAATATTCTGTTCTTCGAGCTGATACAAGCTATGATTTATAGAATAACAATGTTCCGCAGCCGTTTCTTCGAGTAAGGTCAACATCGTGGTAGAAGAAGCTTCGCCGAATTTATTCATTTCGAAATACCTCAACACAAAATCCTTTTCAAAATAATTTTTCAATCTCTTTTTGTTTTCCTGATTAAACGAATTTTCTTTCGATCTTATTGCTTTTACCGAAAATGAAAAAATAACGAGAACATCACCTCAAAAAACAGCCAAAATTTACCCGAATAAACCTTTTATTAGTCCACCTTCAACACTAAGCGTTTGTCCGTTAATAAAATTGGATGAAGGAGAAAGTAAAAGCAGCGCCAGCTGAGCAAAATCTTTCGGATCGCCCATTTTTCCCATGGCAATTTCTGATTCTATTTCTTTTCTAGCTTCGGCTACGCTGATATTTTTTACTCTGGCTTTTTTCTCAAAAATCCGTCCCATAGCAGGTGTATCGTGATAACCCGGAGCCATTATATTCATGGTAATGCCATGGTGAGCCACTTCTTGCGACAGAGTTTTTACAAAGCCAACAACAGCCAAGCGCATAGCATTGCTCAAAACCAAATTTTCTACCGGTTGCTTCACCGATTTGCTTTCGATAAAGACCAAGCGCCCGTATTTATTAGCAATTAATCCAGGCAAAATTTTCTTGGTCATTCTTACTTTCCACTTCACCAAACCAATATACGCCTGATCCCAATCTTCCATTTCCGTTTCTAAAAACGATTTTGCCGGTGGACCGCCGGCATTGATAACGGCACCACTCAATTGCTTCAAATCAATCTGATTTAATAAGCGATCTTGATCTTCTTCTTTAAATAAATCGGCAACAATAACTTGCACACGATCAGGAGCCAATTGGGCAATTGTATCGAGCGCTGCTTGTCGGCGTGCTGTAATAATAACGTGGGCTCCTTCTTGAATTAGAGCTTCGGCGATCGCCTTTCCAAATCCACTAGCAGCGCCACAAACCAAAAAATATTTATTTTCAATATTTAAATCCATGTCTTCCTTTTTTGGCTAAAATAAGAAGAATTTTTGTGGCTAATATCTTAAAGAATAGAACAAATTCTTATACGGATATTCTGCTATTTTTTACGTGTTAAAAATTAAACGCTCTTTTATGATTTATTTATAATTTAGCTTCTCAAATTTTAAAATAACTATGGCATTATTGGGTAGCTTAATTAAAAGTGCTTATTCCATTTGGAACAGACCCGTAGAATTTAAACATAAAAATGTTTCTATAGAAAAGGCACAAGAAAGGCAATTGGCGCGCTTGATTAGAAAAGCTAAAAACACGGCCTTTGGCGAGACCTATAATTTTTCTACTATTTTAAAATCGGCTAATATTGTTCAAGCTTTTCGCGAGAATGTACCCGTTCATAATTATTCATCGATGTATAAAAATTGGTGGTACAGAGCCCTGAACGGAGAAGCCTATGTTGCTTGGCCCGGAAAAGTAAAATACTTTGCTTTGAGTTCGGGTACTTCCGAAGCTTCGAGCAAATATATTCCGGTTACCGAAGCCATGCTTCGAAGCATAAAAAGAGCAAGTATACGGCAAATTGTAAGCATGGTACAATACGATTTTCCTTTGGATTTTTATGAAAAAGGGATGCTGATGATTGGAGGCAGCACACACTTACAATACAACGGAACATATTACGAAGGCGATTTATCGGGCATTACCGCGTCGGGTATTCCTTTTTGGTTTCAGCATTTTTATAAACCGGGAAAAAAGATTTCGCGCACCAGCGATTGGAATACCAAACTGGAAGAAATTATACAAAAAGCTCCCGAATGGGATATTGGCGTTATTGTGGGAGTCCCTGCCTGGGTTCAAATTCTTTTGGAAAAAATCATTGAAAGATACCAACTAAAAACCATCCACGATATTTGGCCTAATTTGGGTGTTTATGCGCATAGCGGCGTTGCTATTCAACCTTATTTAAAAGGCTTTGAAAAATTTTTCGGCAAAAAAATGATTTTCAACGAATCGTATTTAGCCTCTGAAGGTTTTGTCGCTATTCAAAGCCGCGAAAACGCCGGAGGTATGGATATGCTCGTTGATAACGGCATCTTTTTCGAATTTGTTCCGTTTAACGATGTTAATTTTGATGAAGACGGCGACTTAAAGAAAAACCCGCAAACCTATACACTTTCAGAAGCTGAAGAAAATGTAGAATATGCACTTTTAATGACTACAAACGCAGGGTCATGGCGTTATTTAATTGGCGATACGGTAAAAATTTTAAATAAAAAACATGCCGAAATCCAAATTACGGGGCGTACCAAACATTTTCTGAGTATCTGTGGCGAACATTTATCGCAAGAAAATATGAATCGGGCTATTGAGTTATTGCAAAACGATCTCGGAATCGAAATTAACGAGTTTACCGTATATGCTTTTGCGCATAAAGGCCGGTTTGCACACCAATGGTATATAGGAACCGACGATCAGTTGGATCCACAGAAAGCGGCTAAAATTATTGATGAGCATTTAAAAAATTTGAATGACGATTATCGTGTTGAAAGATTAGAAGCCGTATCCGAAGTTTTTGTAAAAGTGATTTCGCCTAAAAAATTTCTCAATTATATGGAATTAAAAGGGAAAGTAGGCAGCGCCAATAAATTTCCACGCGTATTGAAAAACGGACGCATAGCAGAGTGGGAAGACTTCTTAAAAAATCAAAACGCTTAAGCTTATGCATTCCTTATACGAAGGGTTAATTCTTGGCTTAACACTCGCCTTCTTTTTTGGATTTGGCCCCGCATTTTTTACCCTTATACAAACCGGAATCCACCGTGGTTTTTTAAAAGGATTGTTTCTTGCCATTGGTATTTTCTTAAATGATGTTCTGCTTGTAAGTCTTTCTATATTAGGTGCTCATGCAATAATGAGTAATATTCAAAAATACCAATTATTAGGCATTATTGGAGGAATACTGCTTATCATTTTTGGATTTGTTTCGTACCGACATAAAATAGTAATGAACGATAATAATGAAGGCATAAGCGACAATGGACCCAATTATTTTACTTTTATTTTAAAAGGATTTCTTCTCAATCTGGCCAATCCTTTTGTATGGGTTTTTTGGCCCACCGTTGTTTTGGGGGTTGCCGCTCCATTTATGAGCGAAACCCACGATATGATCCTTTTCTTTGCCGGAACCTTATCTGTTGTACTGTTATCGGATATTACCAAAGTTTATTTGGCTTCACGCATAAAACGCTATATAACAGCTAAATTCCTTACTTTGATCAACCGCATTGTGGGCGTTGGACTTGTTATTTTTGGTATCGCTCTGATTGTCCGCACATTTTATGTCGCCGGTTTTTTTGGTTAAGCACTAATTTACTCCAATTTAAATGCATCTTCAAATTTGTGCGCATCTCCTGATGCAAACATAAGTCGTTTATATTTCAATCGTCCCGTTTACTCAAAAAAATTGCCGTATAAAAAATTTCCATTATCTTTGTAACTGATTTCAAATATTCCTCCCTTTTGGTGTATTTGATTTATAAAGAAGAGTGAAGAGACTAGGCTCCGTGCAACTCTGGCAACCTACTTAGGAAAGGTGCCAATACCTAGATTCAGCAAAAAAGAGCTGAATGATTATAAATGAAAAACGCTGTATGAAAACAAAAACAACCTCTTTTAAGTACAATTATCTTTGGATAAAATCTATGCGCATGCGTTAGCGTAAAGCCTGCTTTATTAAGTAAATTAGTGCTTTACGCGAAGACAATAGCCATTCACCGATTGATATACAGTGTATATTCAATACCGATTAGTATCCAATACGATTAAATTGATAATCCCTATGAAAAATATAAAAAACGAAATAAAAAAACGAGTATTGCTACTCGACGGAGCCATGGGAACCATGATCCAAAATCACAAATTGACAGAAGAAGATTTTCGAGGCGCTCGCTTTGCGGATTGGGAGGTAAATGTTAAAGGAAATAACGATTTACTATGTCTTACACAACCCGATATTATTCAGTCGATACATGAAGAATATCTAGCGGCAGGAGCCGATATTCTAGAAACAAATACTTTTAATGCCAATCGTATTTCACTGGCCGATTACCAAATGGAAGATTTGACTTCTGAAATTAATCTTGCTGCCGCAAAAATAGCGCGTGCTGCCGCAGATAAATTTACCGAAAAGAATCCTGCTAAAACGCGTTTTGTCGCCGGTGTTTTAGGCCCAACAAACAAAACAGCTTCGCTATCGCCCGATGTCAATGATCCCGGATTTCGTGCCGTGAGTTTCGACGATTTAAAAAATATTTACTTCGAACAAGCCAAAGCGCTTTTCGATGGCAATGTAGATGTTTTCTTGGTCGAAACCATTTTTGATACACTCAATGCCAAAGCGGCTTTGTTTGCTTTAGAAGATTTGTTTGAACAAGAAAAAAGAAAAATCCCGGTTATGGTTTCAGGAACCATTACCGACGCCAGCGGTCGCACACTTTCCGGTCAAACTTTAGAAGCTTTTTTAAATTCGGTTTCTCATATCGATTTGTTAAGTGTAGGTCTAAATTGTGCCTTGGGTGCTGAGCAGCTTCGTCCCTATATTGCCGAACTATCCGAAAAATCGCCTTTTTATGCTAGTGTACATCCCAATGCCGGATTGCCTAACCAATTTGGCGAATACGATCAAAGTCCA
>JBFHQD010000069.1:0-13698 GCA_041592395.1 Bacteroidales bacterium
CATTAAAAAGGAAGATGGCGTTTCTACGCTTGGCGCAATTGATATTTGGTTCGACGACAGTGTAAAAAGATTGAATACCGACGAACGCGGAATATATTTGGGTGCTTTTTCGGGCGATGATAAGATTTTTACTTTGATGAGTTCGGGCGATTATAAATGTTATAATTTCGACTTGACAAATCATTTTGAAGAAGATTTGATACGGATCGAGAAATACGATCCGCGCAAAATTATTAGCGTTTTGTATATCGAAGCAAGTTCAAAAATGCCTTATCTTAAACGCTTTATCCCTGAAGTTTCAGATAAGAAAATAAATTTTATCGGTGATTCGCCTAAAGCGAAATTGATCGAATTTTCGATGGATTACAAACCATTGATCAAGGTCGAGATTAAACCGGCCAACGGGAAAGAAAATCATATCCAAAAGGTTGATGTTGATGAGTTTATCGGCATTAAAAGTTATAAAGCCAAAGGAAAGCGACTTACGGTTGATAAAATTGTAAAATCGAGTTGGTTAAAACCAATTATTGAAGAATATCCTGAATTAGAGGAAGAAGATACCGACGTTAATACCGAAGAAAATGAAGTTGTAGCAGAGCAACAAGAGGATGAAACGCAAGGGGAACAAGAGATACAGCAAGTCGAATTTGAAATAGAAATGGACGACAAGCACGAAATTATCGACGAAAAAACAAATAAAAAAGAAAATAAACCGCAAAAAGATAAAAAAGACAACGAAGATGATGGTCAAATTTTATTAGACCTGCAGTAATTTTCAAAAAAAACAGAAGCATATAAAAATGAGTGAGCAAAAAAATATTGAAATAACTAAAGATGTTTATTGGATTGGCGTTTTAGATAAAGAAATTGTAACTTTTGATGTGGTAATGGAAACCGAAAACGGAACCACTTACAATTCTTATTTTATCAACGCCGAGAAGAAGACGATTGTTGAGTCGAGCAAGGAGCGTTTTTGGGAAACCTATATTGAAAAAATTAAAACGGTAGTCGATCCTGCCGAGATCGAATATATTGTTGTTAATCACACCGAACCAGATCATTCGGGCAATTTGCGAAACCTATTAAGCTTGGCACCCAAAGCGACGGTAATTGGGTCGGGAAATGCCATTCGCTACCTCAAAGATTTAATGGGAGCCGATTTTCCGTATCAAATAGTAAAAGACGGACAAACGCTCGATTTGGGAAATAAAACACTTCGCTTTATTGGTGCTCCAAACTTGCATTGGCCGGATAGTATGTATACCTATTTGGTCGAAGATCGTTTGCTTTTTACCTGCGATTCCTTTGGGTCACATTATGCTAATGACGCCATGTGGGACGATGAAGTGGGCGATTTTGATAAAGATTTTAAATATTATTTCGATGTGATTTTAAAACCCTTTAGCAAGTTTATGCTAAAAGCGATTGAGAAAATCAAGCCTTTGCCCATCAAAGCCATATTGCCCGGTCACGGTCCTTTATTGCGTAAGAATTGGCAAAAATATGTCGATCTTTCAGAAAAATATTCCAATGAATTTTTAGCTCAGCCGGAGCGCAAATATGTTTTTGTTCCCTATGTTTCGGCGTATCACAAAACAGGTATGATAGCCGAAGCCATAGCCGAAGGAATTCAAGAAACGGGAGAGGTTGACGCCATTTTGTTGGATGTCGAAAAATCGAGCATTGGCGAATTGGATATGCAAATGGAAAAAGCAAGCGGTATTATTGTGGGTTCTCCAACCATCAATCAGAATATCTTATTGCCGATTTATAAACTCTTTGCGATTATCAATCCGCTGCGTGATAAGGGCAAACTTGCCGGAGCATTCGGTTCTTATGGATGGAGTGGCGAAGGGTCGAAATTGATTGAAAATAATTTACGTAATTTAAAACTCGATTTTTATACGGTAGGTATGTTTTTTAAGTTTACACCTAACGAAGTAGAACTGGAAAAATGCCGAGCTTACGGTCGCGATTTTGCGGCGAAACTGCTTGAAGTATAAAATTGATAAGGGATAAAACTTAACCTGTCAGTAATGCGCTGACAGGTTTTTTTACAAAATAGCCTATGTTTTTAGTTCAGAATATAAGTATCCTTTTTTCCGGCAAGCTGCTCTTCGATCAGGTGTCTTTTTTAATCAATTCGAACGATAAAATCGGATTGGTAGGTGCCAATGGAACAGGAAAATCGACTTTATTAAAATTGCTGGCCGGTGAATTGGATCTGGACGGGGGCGAAATTATTATTCCCGAAGGCAAGACAATCGGCTATTTACCGCAAGAGCTTAAAAACGATAGTAAACTTAGCATTTACGATGAAACACAAAAGGCCTTTCATCAAATCAATAGCTTAGAAAAGAGAATAGAAAAGCTAAATCAGGAGCTTACAAGCAGAACCGATTACGAAAGTGCCGAATATATGAATTTGGCACACGAACTTAGCGTTTCAACAGAGCGTTATCAGTTATTGGGAGGCCAAAATAGAGATGCTGATTTAGAAAAAGTGTTGATTGGATTAGGGTTTACCTCCGAAGACTTTTCGCGCTCACTGGCCGAATTTAGCGGCGGTTGGCGCATGCGTGTTGAAATTGCTAAAATCCTTTTGCAGAAACCCGATTTATTGCTGCTCGATGAGCCGGTTAATCACCTCGATATCGAATCGATTGAATGGTTAGAACAGTTTCTGAAAAGTTATTTTGGTGCGGTAGTATTGGTAGCTCACGATCGTGTTTTTCTGGATTCGGTGACCAGTCGCACAATAGAAATAAGCAAAAAACGCATTTACGATTATAAAATGCCCTATAGTGCTTATGTGTTGGAGAGGGAGGAACGCATGCTTGCAGAGAAAGCAGCCTATATCAATCAGCAAAAGCAAATACAAGATATAGAACAGTTTATCGAGCGTTTTCGGTATCAGGCTACCAAAGCAAAACAAGTGCAATCGCGCGTAAAAATGCTCGAAAAGATGGAGCGCATAGAAGTGGATACCATCGATCGATCGTCGATTAAATTCCGTTTTCAAGAAGCCCCATCATCGGGGAAAATTGTTGCCGAAACGCAAAAATTAAACAAGCGCTTTGGTGCTAATTTGGTTTTGAAGCAGCTCGATTTTGTTTTGCTAAAAGGCGAAAAGATCGCTTTTGTCGGTAAAAACGGCATGGGCAAAACCACATTGGCAAAAATTATTGTCGGCGAACACGATTACGAAGGTGAATTTAAGCTGGGCTATAATGTAAAAATGGGCTATTATGCTCAAAATCAAGCAGAATATCTCGATTTGAATAAAACAGTTTTCGAAACCATTGATGATGTGGCTACGGGCGATTTACGTAAAAAGGTAAGGGATATTTTGGGCGCTTTTCTCTTTAGTGGAGAAACCATCGATAAAAAAGTAAGCGTTTTAAGCGGAGGTGAAAAATCGCGATTAGCCTTAGCGAAACTTTTATTAGAACCCTATAACCTCTTGGTTTTGGATGAGCCTACCAATCACCTGGATATTCAATCGAAAAGCATTCTTAAAAATGCTTTGATGCAATACAATGGCAGCCTGATTATTGTTTCGCACGATCGTGATTTCTTGCAAGGCTTAACCGATAAAGTTATTGAGTTTAAAAAAGCAAGCACTAAAACGCATTTGGGTGATATTCAGCAATTTCTTGAGAAACGAAAAGTCGAGAGTTTTAAGCAATTAGAAAAGCAGGGAGTAGCGGATAAGTCTATAGAAAAAGAGAAAAGTGTTTCTGAAAACAAGCAAGCTTATCTTGATAAAAAAGAGAGCGACAAGGAGCTGCGGAAGATAGAAAATAAACTAAAAGCCATAGAGCAGGAAATTGCGCAAATGGAGAGCGAGCTTGAAAAATCAGATCGTCAATTAGCCGATCCCGATAAGTACAAGGAGCTTATAAAAGACAGTTCTTTTTTTGAATCTTATCAGAAATTAAAAACCAATCTCGAAAGTCGTTTAAACGATTGGGAACGCATCAGTTTGGAGTTGGAAGAAAAGCGCCAGAATTAGTTCGCTCTTTTCATCAAGCTATTGGCAAGTTTAACCAATACCTTTTTTTTCTTTTCGTCTAAATCTATCTTTTCCAGAATTTTAAACCCTTTGTCGTAATAGCAATCCATCAATCGCTTGGTTTCGTTTTCGATATTCAGTTCTTGGAATATTTCTAAAACGCGCGTCACTTTTTCGTCGTCGTTTTCGCTCTGAATACGATACAATGCCATCAATTCTTTTTGCTGTTCAGGCGATGCGAGTTCGAGGGCTTTTAGATACAAAAAGGTTTTTTTGTTGGCACGAATATCGCCTCCGTTCTTTTTCCCAAATACATCTTCATTGCCAAAGGCATCGAGCAAATCGTCTTGAAGCTGAAAAACCATTCCCACGCTTTCGCCAAAATCGTAGATTAGCTGAATATTTTCAGCAGAAGTACGTGCGATAATGGCTCCAACTTGCATACTACCGGCTAAAAGCACAGCTGTTTTTAAATGAATCATTTTAAGGTATTCATCCAAAGTTACTTCGCTCTCTGTTTCAAAATTCATGTCGTATTGCTGGCCTTCGCACACTTCTTTTCCAACCCGATTAAAAACCGTAAAAATATCGAACAACAAATCTTTTGGCGATTGGAGGATAAAATCATAAGCCATCACCATCATGGTATCGCCCGAAAGAATAGCACGATTCGCATTCCATTTTTTATAAACCGTAGGATAACCACGTCGTATAGGTGCCTGATCCATAATGTCATCGTGTAATAAGGTGAAATTATGAAAAGTTTCCAGTCCCAAAGCAGGATAAATAGCTTGATGAATATCGCCATTAAAAATATCACACGTTAACAAAGTAAGTAAGGGTCTTAAGCGTTTGCCCCCCATCATTAAAGTGTAATCGATAGGTTCGTATAATTCTTTGGGTTCGCGAAAGATTAATTCTTTGTTAATAGCGGATTGAATAAATTCTTGATATTCTTCGATCGTGTGCATAGTCCGTTTTTAATTGCGACAAAAGTAAACAAAGCATTTTGATAATTAAAAATCTTCCGGCTTAAAATTCCGGTTTCTTAATTCGTTTCATCGTGAAAATTTTGGAGAGTTTACTGTTCTAAAAGTCGCAATAAATAATCGCCATAGCCGCTTTTTTTCAAAGGTTCGGCAAGTTTTTTCAACTGATCAGCATCGATAAAATGCATTCGGTAAGCGATTTCTTCGATATTGCTTATCATCATACCTTGTCGGTTTTCGATGACTTCGACAAATTGAGAGGCTTCGTTTAGCGAGGTAAATGTGCCCGTATCGAGCCAAGCTGTTCCTCTATTTAAAACACTCACACTTAATTTGCCTTGTTGCAGATAATGTTTATTTACATCTGTAATTTCATATTCGCCGCGGGCGCTGGGTTTAATGTTTTTAGCAACTTCAACTACTGAATTGTCATAAAAATACAAACCCGGAACGGCATAATTCGATTTTGGATTTTTAGGTTTCTCTTCAATAGAAACGGCTTTCATATCCTTATCAAATTCTACAACGCCATAACGTTCGGGGTCGTTAACCTGATAGGCAAAAACGACTCCACCATCGGGATCGTTTACACTCCTTAAAAGCTTCGACAAGCCTTGCATATAGAAAATATTATCGCCCAAAATTAAAGCCACTTTGTCTTTTCCAATAAATTCTTCGCCAATGACAAAAGCTTGCGCCAACCCATTAGGAATCACTTGCTCTTTATAACTAAACTTGAGCCCTAAATGTTCGCCCGATCCAAATAAATTTTGAAAATGAGGCAAGTCATGCGGAGTTGAAATAATCAATATTTCGCGAATTCCGGCCATCATAAGTACAGATAAGGGATAATAAATCATCGGCTTATTGTAGATGGGCAACATTTGTTTGCTGATGGAGATCGTTAAGGGATGGAGGCGAGTTCCAGATCCGCCGGCTAAGATAATTCCTTTCATTGAGTTAATTTTTTTGAACGAATTGATAAGGCTCAAAGGTAAGAAAAACTAATAAAGGAGATAAAAAAAAGATTGGGCTAAAGCTCGTTATTGTCGTTATCGTTATCATCTTCTGCCGCTTCCAACACGGATTCTTTAAATGCGCGGGTGGTCATAAATTTATCCAAGGTTAATAACAGCGAAGGCAATAAAAATAAGTTAGAGATAAGGGCGACAAAAAGGGTAAAAGAAATTAGATAGCCCATCGCTTCGGTGCCGCCAAACTTAGACAGCGTAAAGATAAAGAATCCGAAAAACAAAACGATGGATGAATAAATCATACTGTAACCGGTTTCTTTTAGTGCGTTCAATACGGAAACATTAATTTTCCAGTTGTTGTGCTCAAGCTGTAAACGGTATCTCGACAAAAAGTGAATGGCATTATCGACAGAAATTCCGAGTGCAATACTAAATATCAATATGGTAGATGGTTTTACGGGAATTCCAAAATAACCCATCATTGCGGCGGTTAAGAGTTGAGGAAGCAGGTTTGGAACGAGCGACAAAACAACCATTCTGGCCGAAGTAAACAATAAAGCCATGAGCAACGAGATAACCACAAGTGCTAATAATAAGCTCTGAATTAGATTTTTAATCAGGTATTTGGTGCCTTCAAGAAATACGACACTGGTTCCGGTAAGCTCAACATCGAATTTATCAGGATTGAAAATGCTGTCCACTTTGGGTTGCAAATCGTTTTTCAATGCTTCTATTTCGTTGGTGCCAATATTGGCCATCTGAACAGTAACACGGGTTCTGCGTAAATCGTTATCCACAAAACTATTCAGCGTGTTTTGATTTCCCGAATCGATTTTAGGCATATAAGCTAAAATAAAATTCTTTTCTTGGTTATTGGGTAACGCGTATTTCTTTTCATCACCATTATAAAATGCTTGTTTAGAGAATTTTACAACCTCGGTTAAGGACATAGGACGTGAAAGCTCCGGATATTCTGACAAAACATTTTGTAAGCGATCAATTTTTTGAATGGTGCTGAGTTGCAAAACACCACGAGGCTTTTTAGTGTCGATAGTGATCTCGAAAGGCATTACCCCATTAAAGTGTTTTTCGAAAAAAAGCAGGTCTTGGTAAAGCACACCGCTTTTTGGGATATCATCAACAATATTTCCGGTAGTTTTTAATTTGCTTACTCCAATAATGCCGAGTATAAATAAAGACAAACTAAAAACATACACCCAAGAGCGGTATTTGGAAACAACGATTAAAATTCGATCGACAATGCCTGAAACAATGCCACCTTCGACATTGGATAATAAACGCGCTTTTGGTGTTCCTTTAAAGGAAAAGAATATTGGGATTAGAACAAGAGTAAGCAGATAAATACCCAAAATACTCAATGAAGCCACGATGCCAAATTCAACGAGTAAATCATTTCCGGTAACGATAAAAGCGGCAAAACCGGCGGCGGTTGTAGCATTGGTCAGAAAGTTAGCGCTTCCTATTCTGCTCACCATACGGGTAAGCGCTTTAATTTTATTTTGATGAATATTGTATTCGGCAATGTATTTATTGAGCAGGAAGATACTGTTTTCGATACCGATAATAATAAGCAAGGGCGGAATAATCCCGGTTAAGATTGTAATTTCATAGCCCATCAAGGCTGTAATTCCCAAGGTCCAGATAACGCTAATTCCAACGGTAAGTACGGGAAAAAATACCATTTTAAACGATCGGAAAAAGATCACCAGAATAAATGCGGCAACAAAAAGGGCATAGAAAATGAATTTATTTAGCTCGCTTTTTATTAAATCGCTGGTAATTGTACGTATATAAGGTAATCCGGATAAATGGATTTCGATATTTTGTTTCTTGGCATAGGCATCAATCTCATCTTTAATAGAATAGATTAAGGGGACGCGTTCTTTTGTGTTTAAAATATCTTTATCAAGCGTTACCATTATCATAAATACATCCGCATCGCGATTGTAAAGCAATCCATCGTAAAAAGGGAGTGAATAAATAATGGTTTTTAAAGAATCGAGTTCGTGTTGTGTTTCCGGTTTTTTATCAATAACGGCTTTAAAGTCGAATTTTTTCTCTTCCGGATTTTTAACAAGCGTATAGATTTGAGCAATAGAAACAACACCTTCCACGCCATCAATTTCTTTCAGTTGATGAGAGAGATCGTAGAGCGCGTCAAAATTTTCGAGTTTAAAAATATCGTGATTAATAGCACCGGCAAACATTACAGCGCCATCCTGACCAAACTCCGCTTTGAAATTCTCATAAGCGATTAAGGTAGGATTATTTTGGGGAAGCATCTGAGCAAGTTCATAAGATAATTTTATGCTTCGCATCTGATACCCGAAAAACAGGGTTATTAGTCCGATAATAATCAAATGACTAATACGATATCTTAAAATCCACCTGGCTATATACTTCCACATTTTCTTTCGACGAAATTTAAGCTGCACAACGGCTGCTTTTTAGAAGCCGCAAAGCTAAGGTTTTTTTTGTTTGAATAAAAAGAGGAAAAAGCCTTTTTATTTTTTTTCAGTCCAATTCAGAATCTTATGGAAATCAAAATCTAACGGATTGTCAACATATTTTTTTGCCGTGTCATAATCGGCTTCAATAATATATTGTTGGTTGTCTTCGTAAACCATCTTAAATCGTTCTGATTCGATATTGACAAGGCGAGGTTTAATTTTTCCGTCGGCGTCTTCCACATCTTTCAAGAAAAGGGGATGAATATCACCTCTTTGGTCGGAAGTGACCATAGCACCACTAATTCCTTGATCAAATAATTTTTTAACGCCCATTCCCAACAATGCACAATAAACCAAATCGAAAGCAACAGGTGGAACGCACCGGATTTCATACCCAATTTCTACCGGTCTGCTTTTTACCGACAAGCCTAATTCTTTCAGTTTTTGCTGAAGTAATACGTTGAAAATATGTGCCTTACTTAAATTCCCTAGTTCGGGATGGCCATGTTCGTCGTAGGTAAATACGATGCCCGAACTTTCAATTTCTTCATCTCCCATAGAATGAAAAACACCTTCGCTCACAATAACAACACCGTAGTTGATACCTAAAATTTTGCGTTTTAAAATGGAGGAAATAATCAACCGTATAATTTTATCTAAAGAAACTTTAGTTTTATTAAACATTTCGGGAATAATGATAAGCGGATAATGACAAGCTGCGCCAATTCCAAAGGCTAAATGGCCGGCTTCTCTTCCCATAGCGCTAACAATAAACCAGTTTCCGCTGGTTCTGGCGTCTTCGTAAATGGTTGTTGCCATACGAACACCTTCGCTTTTCGCCGAATGATAACCAAAAGTGGGAGATCCTTCGGGTAATGGCAAATCGTTATCTATTGTTTTAGGCACATGGATATTGCTGATAAACACATTGTTCTGTGCCAAGAATTTAGAAATGCGGTTGGCCGTACTTGCTGTATCGTCTCCTCCAATAGTTACCAATAATTTTACATTGTTATCGATAAATATTTTGGTATTAAACTCGCTGTCTTTTGGCTTATGCCTACTCATCTGTATTGCCGATCCGCCTTCTTTGTGGATACGGTCGGCAAGTTGAAAGTCGATTTCTCTAATATTGGGTTTTTCGTCAAACAGTGCTTTGTATCCGCCATTTAAGCCAATTACTCTAAATCCGTCTTTTATAAAAACTTTTGCAACGGTAGCTATTACAGTGTTAATGCCGGGAGCGGGACCGCCTCCTGCAAGAATTATGATCGATTTTTGCATCTAAGAAAATATTAAATTTTATGGTAGGGCAAAGATAGGAAGAATTCGTTGGACTAACAATTGTAAAAAATAGCCTCTCCCTATTTATGATCTTGCTTTTGTATAAATTATTTATTTATAAGCGTTTATTGGAAAATAAAGTATACTTTTGCACACTTTTTTGAATGGGATAATTGATTTGATACTCATTCTGTTAATTTAAATATATACAATGAAATTTGAACAATTGGGCTTAAAGCCTGCTATTCAACAAGCACTAGACAAAATGGGCTTTATCGAGCCTACACCAATTCAGGAGCAAACAATTCCTTTTTTACTCGATCAAAAAAAAGATTTAGTAGCCAATGCGCAAACAGGAACAGGTAAAACGGCTGCTTTTGGTTTGCCTATTTTAGAGCAGATTGATAATAAATCGAACGAAATACAAGCCTTAATATTATCTCCAACACGCGAACTGGCATTACAGATTGCAAAAGACATGGAAAATTTTTCCTCCTTTATGGATGGAATTAAAGTGATTCCGGTTTATGGTGGAGCCAGCATAGAAACACAAATAAATGCATTAAAACGGGGCGGACAAATTGTTGTTGGAACCCCGGGTCGTATGCTCGATCTGATTAAGCGGAGAAGACTAAAAGTAGATCTAATTCAGTTTTTGGTCTTAGACGAAGCTGATGAAATGTTAAGCATGGGTTTTAAAGAAGAATTGGATGAAATACTTTCCAATACGCCCCAAGAAAAACAAACTATGCTGTTTTCAGCGACTATGCCAAGAGGCATTGCACAGATTGCCAAAAATTACATGAGCGATTACCGCGAGATTACGGTGGGAACAAAAAATAGCGGGGCGAAAAATGTAGAACATATTTATTATCAGGTTGCTGCCCGCGATAAATATGCCGCTTTAAAACGTTTGGCCGATATACATTCAGATATTTACGGCATCGTTTTTTGTCGCACGCGAATGGAAACCAAAGATGTGGCCGACAAATTAATGGCTGATGGATACAATGCCGATGCTTTGCACGGTGATTTATCGCAAGATCAACGCGATAAAGTAATGGGTCGTTTCCGTAATAAAAATTTACAAATCCTTGTTGCTACTGATGTAGCTGCACGGGGTTTGGATGTGGATAAACTTACACACGTTATTAATTATAATCTTCCGGATGATAATGAAGTTTATATTCACCGAAGTGGAAGAACGGGTCGTGCCGGCGAAAAAGGTATTTCTATATCTTTAATTCACTCGCGCGAAAAAGGAAAACTTCGCGATATGGAGCGTAAAATCGGTAAAGATTTTGAGCGCAGACAAGTACCGGGAGGAGCTGAAATTTGCAATGTGCGTTTGTTTAACTTAATTGAAAACGTAAAAAACATCGAGGTAAACACGAGTCAAATCGGTCAGTTTTTACCTGAAATCTATACGAAATTAGAGGATTTAACACGCGAAGAACTCATTCAGCATTTTGTTTCTTATGAATTTAACGCGTTTTTAAAGTATTATAAAAATGCGCCTGACCTCAATATCGCGCAAAGCGGAAAGGATGAAAGAGGTTCGCGCAGTCAAGAAGGAAGAGGAAGAGATCGCGATCGCAGAGGACGTGATCGGGAGCGTGGTGACGATAGAAGATCAAATCGCGACGAAAGATCGGCCGATGGCTACCAAAAAAACAAGCGTGCCAAAAAAATGAATATGGCTCGACTTCATATCAATATCGGAAGCAAAGACAAGTTAAATCCGGGTCGCTTGATGGGGATGATCAATGAAAACCCAAAATTAAGTTCGGTGGAGATTGGCGACATTGAAATCTTGAAGAAGTTTTCTTTTTTCGAGGTAGATCAAGCAAAGGCAAAAGATATTTTGGAACATTTCAATCAAAAAGATTTTCAAGGAGCAGAGTTGAAGGTGGAAATAACCAAAAGTAAATCGAAGCCAAGCGAAAGTCGGTCGAGCAAAGGTAAATCGAGCGAGAGAAAATACACATCAAGAGGCGATAATAAATTCAAAAAAGAAAGCAAGCCGCGTAGAAGCAAGCGTTAAGATTTGCTATTTGTGAGGTTCGCTAGGCTTTTTTATTAATTTTGTGATTGGCTAAAATAACCAAATACACAAGAGCGCATGGATATTATTTCCGAAGCAGCAATATTATTGAACAAGGATTTTGGGCAGGAAGAAGAAGCTGCTCTAAAATTGCGTAACGATCTTACCAAGAACGATTTAAAAAAATATTTGCAACATACCATTGCTTGGTATATCGAATTTGATTTTCATACTTTGGTCAATATATTTTATCGTTTGGATATTCACGAACAGAAATTCAATACACTTATGCAGGAATGTATAGGCGATGAACTTACTTCCGGTTTGGCCGATTTAGTTTTGGAGCGCGAAATGCAAAAAGCAGAGACGCGTTTGGCTTATCGCGAATATCTAAGAAAGACAGAGCAAGAAGAAAAAGAATAAAGTCTTTATAGCTAATCAGTCTGGTTTATTGATGTATATGTCTAATAATTAGATATTTAAAACTTTAACCGCAAAGATCGCTATGTTCGTTAATATTGCTATTTCGTAATCTTCGAATTAAAGATTTAATTCAACCCAAGTTGGACAATGATCCGATTGCATAGCATTTGGTAAAATGCCCGCATCAGCTAAGTTATCCCGTAAATTTTCGGTCAGCATATTGTAATCAATACGCCAGCCTTTGTTGTTGTTACGAGCATTTGCCCGATACGACCACCAGGTATAATTATGTGGTTCTTTGTTTAAAAACCGAAAAGAATCGATATAACCCAGCGCTAGAAAACTGCTCATCCAAGCACGCTCTTCGGGTAGAAAACCGGAGTTTTTTGCATTGCCTTTCGGATCGTGAATATCAATGGCTTCGTGACAAATATTGTAATCGCCGGAGACAACTAATTTTGGACGACTTTTTCTGAGTTCTTGCACATAATCAGCAAAATCAGACAGCCATTCCATTTTAAAATCTTGACGGATATCGCCACTAGAACCAGAAGGATGATAAACGCTTACTACCGAAAGCTCGCCGAAATCCGCACGCATAAAACGCCCTTCAAAATCGTATTTTTCAATACCCATACCATATTCCACATGATCGGGTTCTTGCTTACTTAAAATAGCAACGCCACTATAGCCTTTTTTTTGGGCTGAAAAAGAATAGGTATAATAACCGGCTTCCGTAAATTCAAAGACAGGAATTTGATCCGCCTGAGCTTTTGTTTCTTGTACGCAAACAATATCCGGGTTTTCTTGTTTTAACCAATCAATAAATCCTTTTTTCATCGCGGCACGAATACCATTCACATTGTAGGTAACAATTTTCATCAGTTTGTTTTTTAATTATAGCGTTTGTTTAGCTTAAAATTCTTGGCTAAAATACCAAAATTCATTTTGATAGAAAAAGTAATTGTAAGCGCTTGGTGTTGTAATCTTTTATTACTTTTGCAAACTGAATTTATTGTAAAAATTACGCTTATTAAATATTGAATATCAGTCTTATAAATACTAAATGAATAGCAAAATAGTTCTTCGAATTGGAATCCGTAGGTTTAAAAAATTGGCTGGCAAGCAATTTCTAAACTACATTAGTATAATAACCGGTATTTTGGCGGGCATTTCGGTAGTAATTATAAAGCGTGGTGTAGATTTGGTTCAGGCGCTTTTAGAAAAACTAAACGGATTTCCTTACCACGATTATTTCCATTTGGTTTACCCCCTTATAGGAATCAGTTTAGCCGTTTTATTTATTAATTATATTGTAAAACGTCATATTGGACATGGAATTCCGGCGGTGTTGTATTCTATTGCCAAGGAAGGAGGCATTATTCCGCTCCATAATATTATTTCGAATATTGTAACTTCGGTGTTCACCGTTGGATTTGGTGGTTCTGTTGGATTGGAGGGACCGATTGTTTTAACCGGTGCTACCATTGGTAGTGGG
>JBFHQD010000070.1:0-13604 GCA_041592395.1 Bacteroidales bacterium
ATAGTTGGGTTTTGAGCTTTTGCTTGAGGAACAATAAGTAGAGCTAAGAACAAAAAAAGAATAAGCAATGAAAACCGTTTACTAGTTTGACAGTATTTTTCAAAACGAGAACAAGCAATTGACATTGTTTGGTTATGTTTCATAAAACAAGGCACAGTTATGCAATTTTAATGACTACCAAAAAGATGAAAGACTTAAAACACCAATTTGATCTGATGTAATTCTGACGAATAGCTCTTATAATTCTCTCCCTTCTTGCAAAGATAACAAAAACATTTGTGTTAGTTAGTTTAACCATTTTTGAAAGCAAGCGATTTGGAAAAAGAAAAGCAGCAAAATAGTTTGCTAAACTATTAATATAGAAAAAGGAGAATACAGTATGCGAAAGTTCAAGAGTCTTATGCTTATGACTCTTTGGTAATTTCTTTTTCATAAGCAAATCTTTTTTTATTGAAAATAATATTCCATCATTAACAACTTGGTTTATAATGGAATAAAAGGCTATTTTAATCTATGGCTAATTAAGTTTTGTAGTTAAATCGAACCTAAAACACAAAACTAATCTAAATCAAAACGATTTCGCACCGGAAAAATTGCTTTTGAATATAAAAACAGACCCAATATTGGAAAATACCTTATGAAGTTCCAAAATATGGACTTACTAGGTCGATGTAGGTATTAATTCTTAAAAATTCTTTAAATTAAGGGATTAACAAATAATCAATTTGCTTTTTTTGAACATCGATATTTTTTACTTGGATTTTTACTTTATCTCCAAGTTTATAACGTTTTCCGAATTTTTGTCCCATTACCTGATAATTATCTTCATCAAGGAAATAAAAATCGTCAGCCATATCTTTCATACGAACCATACCTTCTACTTTACTTCCAATAAGCTCGACATAAATACCCCATTTACTTACGCCCGAGATTTGACCATCGAATTTTTGTCCAACTTTGTCGAGCATATAAACAGCTTGCATATACTTTATCGAAGCCCGTTCGGCCTCAATGGCGGAGCGTTCCATGTCTGAACTGTGCTTGCATTTTTCTTCCAGATCGCCTACGTTAACTCCGCTTCCTCCGTTCAAGTAAAGCGCTAGCAATCGGTGAACCATTAAATCGGGATAGCGCCGAATGGGAGAAGTAAAATGGGTGTAAAACGGAAAGGATAATCCATAGTGACCATTATTCTCCGTTGAATAAATCGCTTTTGCCATTGTACGAACAGCTATGGTTTCAATCATATTTTTCTCGCCTTTTCCTTCAACGGCTTTAAAAAGATTATTATACGATTTAACTATATTCTGACGAGAACTGATATTCATTTCATAACCTAGTTTGCTAACAAACTGGGCGAAAGTATTTAGTTTTTCAGGACTTGGCTCATCGTGTACACGATATACAAAGGGTTTTACTTTTCTTCCGCCTTTTGGCTTTCCGATAAATTCCGCCACTTTTTTATTGGCTAAAAGCATAAAATCTTCAATAAGGCGATGTGCATCTTTTTGTTCTTTGATATAAACTCCAATAGGATTGCTTTTCTCGTCCAGGTTGAATTTTACTTCCGTCGATTCAAAATTGATAGAACCTGCTCTAAAACGCTCTTTTCGTAATTTAGAAGACAAATCATGAAAGACTAATATTTCTTCTTTATACGGACCTTCTTCTCCTTCTATAATCGATTGAACTTCTTCGTAAGTGAAGCGGTGATTGGAATTAATAACTGTTCGCCCAAACCATTCCGAATGAATAGTGGATTCATTATCCATTTCAAAAACCGCTGAAAAAGTCAGTTTTTCTTCGTTTGGACGAAGCGAGCAGACCAGATTAGATAAATGTTCGGGTAGCATTGGAATTACGCGATCAACTAAATAAATCGATGTGGCTCGTTCGTAAGCTTCCGTATCAATTACAGAACCTTCTGTTACATAGTGCGATACATCGGCAATATGAATACCAACTTCCCACAAATTGTCTTTTATTTTTCTTAGGCTGATTGCATCGTCAAAATCTTTGGCATCAAAAGGGTCGATCGTAATTGTAAATACTTCGCGAAAATCGCGACGTTTAGCTATTTCTTGATTACTAACTTCATTTGGAATTTCAGCTGCCGCTTTTTCAATAAAATCAGGAAAGGTCAAATCGAAATTATAATCCAAAACGATGGATTGAATTTCGACACCATGATTGCCCGGATCGCCCAAAACTTGCACTATTTTACCAAAGGGATTTTTGGCATGTTCGGGCCATAAATCGAGTTCGGTCACTACTTTTTGTCCGTCTTTTGCGCCGTTTAATTTATCTTTTGGAATAAAAAAATCGACCGGAACTTTAGGATCATCCGGAATAACAAAACCAAAACCTTTCGATATTTGAATAGTACCTACAAACTTTGATTTGGCTCTTTCCAATACTTCAGTGATTTGTCCTTCGAGTTTTCGATCTCGTCGCTTAGGAAAAATAAACACTTTAACAGTATCGCCATTTAGAGCATCTTTTGTATTGTTGGGTGATATAAAAATATCGTCTCCTCCTTCGCTATTAATAACATAAGCTTTGCCCGTCGACATCATATCTACGCGACCGGTTGTATACGATTTACCTTTGCCGTAAGTGCTTATGTGTTTGGGGCTTATTTTAAATTTTCCTGTCTTCGATTCAATTAAAATTTTCTGTTTTGTTAAATCGGCTAATAAGCTGATAATTTGAGCTTTACCACCAGGGTCTTTGACGCCCATTCGTTTTGCCAATTGCTTGTAATTAAAAGAACTGTAAGGATTGTTGGCAAATTCGCTTAATATGTTTTTAACGAATGGATTGCTGGTGGGCTTGTTAATTTTTTTCATTTGTATTAAATTTCTAAGTACAAAAGTACACAAATCAACACTAGGCTATGTTAATAGATTATTATGAATTGATGTATTACACTACTGAGGCGTAATAAATGGCAGGTTGATTTTATAGAACTAGCGTTTGAGAACGGCTGTTCACAATAAAAAAGATACCTAGAAATGGCCTTGATTGAAATAAAATTTCCCCAACTCTTGAAGCGCTCTTTTCTTTTAAAAGCCTTTATAATTCGTGCATGCCTCCAAAAGCATAGCTTTGGTAGCATACACGAATCAAGCAATATCTTATTATTTTACAAAATTCTCCATATAAAGATAGATTTTTTCAAGCAGATGGGCTCTATCCATTCCTCGCATATTATGTTCTTGTTGAGGATAAACAAAATAATCGACCTGAACACCGGCATCAATAGCCGATTCTAAAAAGCGCAGACTGTTTTGCCAAACTACCGTATTGTCGATATCTCCATGAATAATCAACACTTTATCTTTAATGTTTTTGGCTTTTTCTAAAAGACTATTTTGTTTATAGCCTTCCGGATTTTGTTCCGGGGTGTCCATATAGCGTTCGCCATACATAATCTCGTAAAATTTCCAATCGGTAACCGGACCACCGGCGACTCCGGCTTTAAAAATACCCGGATGATCGGCCAACATCGACAAAGTCATAAATCCACCATAACTCCAACCCTGAATTCCCATTCGTGTTTCATCCACAAAAGGTAAATCTATAAGATAATTTACGCCAACCATCTGATCTTCTTCTTCTTTTTGTCCCAATTTTCGGTGGATTACATTTTCAAAAGCAAAACCCCGATTTGGTGTTCCGCGATTATCAATAGTAAAAACTATATAACCGCGTTGAGCCATTAAATGCATAAAAATATTGGCTCCGCCCAACCACGAATCGGTTACCAACTGTGCGTGAGGACCGCCATATAAATAATAGAAAACCGGATATTGTTGCGTACTGTCAAAATGAGGAGGCAATATCATCCGGTAATATAAATCGATATTTTGTTCATTTTTTAGCGTCCCCATAATGGTTTTTCCGATCTGATATTCTTTTAAAGGATCCGCATCGCGAAGCAATTCTTTGTTTGTTTTTCCATTCGTGCTTAGAATCGAATAAACACGCGCCGTTTCCGTATTTGAATACGTATCAAAAAGATAATCGCCTGATGGAGATAAGGTTCCGCTATGTGTTCCATGCACCTCGCTTAGCTTTTTAAGTTTTACTTTGTTGATATCAACACTGTAAATTTGATTTTCGATCGGACTCTCTTTTGTTCCTTCAATAAAGAGTTTGTTTCCGCTTTTATCAAATCCTAAGATGGAGGTAACCGTCCATTCTCCTTCAGTTAATTGACGAACAAATTGTCCTTCCGTGTTATAGATATAAAGGTGTTGCCAACCATCGCGCTCGCTGAACCAAATAAATTGATTGGGTTTATTTTTTAAAAAGGTAAGCGGGAATTCAGGCTCAACCCAAGTGTCTGCTTTTTCTTCAAAAAGTGTAAGCAAGAATTGGCCGTTGCTCGCATCGTATTTATTTAATTTTAAATGGTTTTGATCGCGATTTAATACGGCAATATAAATTTGTTTTTCATCGGGCGACCAGCTTATGTTTGTTAAATACTGATCAATTCCTTCGCCTGTTTCTAAATAAAGGGTTGTTTTATTTTTAATATCATAAACAGCCACTTTTACAACTTCATTCGTAGAGCCGGCCATTGGATATTTAATGTTTTTTAAAGTCGCTTCGGGTGTGGTTATGTCAACCAAAGGATAATCGCCAACCATACGCTCATCTTTATGATAATAAGCCAAATAATTCCCTTTTGGCGACCAGAAAATACCGCCTGTTATTCCAAATTCAGAGCGATGCACGGTTTGGCCGTTTACCACATCTTTAGGGTCATCTGTGAGTTGTATTTGATTACGATTATCCGCGATAAATAAGTTATTATCAATTGTATAGGCTACTCTTTTTGTTAGTGGTTCTACCTCACTTATTTGAGCTGTATCGGGCCAAACATTCAATAAAGAAGCTGTTTTAGATGAATAATCAACCTGATAAAGCTTGTTTTTGTTTTGAAAAGTAAAGGCAGTTTCAGATTCCCATTGGATGGATGGGAAATTAGTTAATGTCTCTTGTAATGGCTTTAAAGCATTATTCAAATTGGCTAAGGATAGGATTGATTTTGGTGGAGTTTCATCGTCAGCCGAAGCCTTCATTAAGGCATTATTTTCGATAAAGCTGTAGTTTGAACTTTTTTCAATCCATTGCAAATTGTTAATTCTTTTAGGCAGAATAGCGCGGTTGTAATAGATAGCATCTTTAAAATCAAATTGTTTTTCCTGTGCAATTCCCGCAAACGATAATATCGCAAAGCTTAATATCAGGAGCTGTCTTATTTTTTTCATAGATTGGTTTTGTTTGTTTTAGGACAACAAAATTACAAAATGATTAAAGACCGACACTATTTTTGTTTTATACGACTGAAAATCAGGAAAAAGATTAAAAAAATATGAAAGATATCTAAAAAGATGTACCTTTGCAGCGTTTTTCGGAAATGAAAATTTCTAAAAACAAGACCCTCCTTATTTGTAAGGAGTTTTTTATGTCGATAGGCGTTAAAAAATAGAATAAGATGAGGGGGCTGTTGTCCCCTCTTTTTGTAGAAAAAATGAACAATGATAACAAAGGATAAAATTCTTAAACTCGCAGAAGAACACTTGCTCAATACATCGCAATTTTTAGTCGATCTTAGCGTTAGCTCCGACAATAAAATTATGATTTATATTGATGGAGATGAGTCGGTTTCTATTGATGATTGTGTAGATTTGAGTCGTCATGTGGAATTTAGTCTCGATCGCGAAGAAGAAGATTTTGCACTTAATGTTTCTAGTGCCGGAGTGGATATGCCGCTTAAATTTATACGACAATATCCAAAATATATAGGAAAGAATTTAGAAATCGTCCTGGGTACGGGCGAAAAATTATTGGCTCGATTGCAAGCTGTTGAAGAAGAAAATATTGAGGTTGTGCCTTTGAAGAAAAATCCGAATGCAAAAAAAGGAACCGCAAAAAAGTTTGAAGAAGCAGAGCCTATTAAATTAAAACTCAATCAAATAGCAGAAAGTAAAATAGAAATTACCTTTTAATACAAAAGCAAAAAATGGCAAAGAAGGAAGAAAAAATCAGTTTGATATCCACCTTTCAGGAGTTTAAGGAGTTCAAAAATATTGACAGAGAAACCATGATGCGTATTCTCGAAGATGTTTTTCGGCACATGCTGATTAAACTTTATGGTTCAGATGATAATTTTGATATTATTGTTAATATCGATAAAGGAGATTTAGAGATTTGGCGAAATCGCGAAATCGTTCCTGATGGCGAAGTAGAAGATGAAAACTTGCAAATTCCACTGTCAGAAGCAACTAAAATAGAACCTGATTTTGAAATCGGAGAAGAGGTTTCTGAAGCGCTAAAAATGGCCGACTTTGGTCGAAGAGAAATTTTATCTATTCGTCAAAATTTAGCTGCAAAAATTTTAGAGCTTGAAAAAGACAATATCTATAAAAAATACAGCGAAAAAATTGGCGAAATCGTTACCGGCGAAGTTTACCAAGTTTGGAAAAAAGAAGTCTTGGTTTTGGATGATGAATATTACGAATTGATACTCCCAAAATCGGAGCAAATTCCAAACGATTATTACCGCAAAGGCGATGTGATTCGCGCCGTTGTATTAAAAGTAGATGTGAGAAATAACAGTCCGGTTATTATTCTTTCTCGTACTACCGAAGTATTTCTTGAACGATTATTCGAGCAAGAAGTTCCTGAAGTTTATGATGGTTTGATTACGATTAAAAATATTAAACGGGTTCCGGGCGAGCGAGCTAAAATAGCTGTCGAATCTTACGACGATCGTATCGACCCCGTTGGCGCTTGCGTTGGAATGAAAGGCTCTCGTATTCACGGAATTGTTCGCGAATTAAGAAACGAAAATATCGACGTTATTAATTATACAACCAATACTTCTTTGTATATTCAACGCGCCTTAAGTCCTGCAAAATTGAGTTCTATCGAGATTGACGAAGAAAACAAAAGAGCCGATGTTTATATGAAACCCGATCAGGTTTCTTTGGCTATTGGAAAAGGCGGATTTAATATTAAATTAGCAGGTAAACTAACAGGCTATGAAATAGATGTTTATCGCGATACGGATGTAGACTTAGAAGATGTTGATTTAACCGAATTCTCCGACGAAATCGATAAGTGGATTATCGACGAGCTGATGCAAATAGGTTGCGATACCGCAAAAAGCGTATTGGCTGTTCCTGTTGAAGAATTAGTTAAAAGAACCGACCTCGAAGAGGAAACAATAAATGAAGTTATTCGTATTCTGAAAAATGAATTTGAATAATTTGATAAGCAGAAACAAAAACGAATAAATAAAAGGGATCGAAAATAAAGTAGTATGGCAGAAGATATTAAAATAATGCGATTAAGCAAAGCCTCTAAAGAATTCAACGTGGGCCTTTCCACCATCGTTGATTTCTTAAGTAAAAAAGGTTTTGACATTGATCCAAAACCAAACACAAAGCTTACGTCTGAAATGACTGAATTACTTTTTAATGAGTATAAGATGGAGCGCCAAGTGAAGCAAATTGCTAAGGAAAAAGTAATTACTACTGAGCGAACAACGCTTTCTATTGCTCAAGAAGAAGAAAAAGCGGAAGTGCCAAAAGAAGAAAAAGGGAAGGAGTTATTTATTCGTGATTCGCGATTAACAGAAACCTATGAAAAGCCAACTGAAAAAAGCGAAGAAAAGGCGCCTCAAAAACCAGTTTCAAAACCTGAAGTGCAATCGGAACCTGTAAGCCATACTCCCGAAGCACCCAAAAAAGAAACTCCTGCACCCGATCCTGTTGTTGAAGCTAAAAAAGAGCCTGAAATCAAAAAAGAGTCTCCCGCCATTCCTGCAACGCCTAAAGAAAGTGAAGTTGTTGATCAAGATGGAATTAAAATAGTTGATAAAATTGATTTGGATAGTCAAAATTGGTCAACGCGACCAAAACCAAAATCAAAAGCTCAAAAAATAAAAGAGCGTCAAGAGAAACAAGAAGAAAAAGCAAAAGCCGATAAAAAAGCGAGAGCGCATGCAAAGCCTCAACAGAAATCGGAAGCGCCTAAAAAAGAGGTAGAAGAGAAAAAAACAGAGGTAGAAAAGACACGCGTTGCTGATGAAAAACCGGCTGAACCGGAATTAATAAAAGCCGTTTCTAAAAAACTGGAAGGTCCCAAAATTATGGGTAAAATAGTACTTCCGGAAAAGAAAAAGAAAGATCCTGTGGCAACTTCATCTGATAGAGATGTTGCAGGTAAAAAGAAGAAACGCCGGAGAATTAAACCGGCTAATCAACCAAATACGGCAAGTGGCGATACAAAAACAAGCAGTACCGGTCGTACTGTTAGAAAAATTGCCGACCGCAAAACGGATAATAAAGGAGGAGGCCGTGGTAAGTTTGATAACCGTTCAAAAGTAGTTCCAAAACACGAACCTACCGAAGAGGAAATCCAACAACAAATAAAAGAAACCTTAGCTCGCTTAACTCCAACCGGAAAATCTAAGGCATCGAAACACCGCCGTTCTAAAAGAGACGCTGTGCATCAGCATTCTCAAGATGAATTGGAAAAAATGATAGAAGAACAAGGTGTAATTAAAGCCACCGAGTTTGTTACGGCAAACGAATTAGCCACTATGATGGATGTTCCTGTAACTAAGGTTATTGGAGCGTGTATGACCATTGGTTTGTTCGTTTCTATCAATCAACGATTAGATGCGGAAACCATTAGTATTGTTGCCGAAGAATTTGGTTTTAAAGTTGAATTTGTGGGTGTTGAAGTGCAAGAAACTTTGCATGAGTTTGACCACGAAGATAGCGAGGAAGATTTAGTGCCTCGTTCTCCTGTTGTTACCGTTATGGGACACGTTGACCACGGTAAAACAAAACTGCTCGATTTTGTTCGTAAAGCCAATGTTGTTGCCGGTGAAGCCGGAGGTATAACGCAGCATATTGGAGCTTATGAAGTTCAGCGCGAAGATGGACGAAGGATTACATTCCTGGATACGCCGGGTCACGAAGCTTTTACGGCTATGCGTGCTCGTGGTGCTAAAGTAACCGACGTGGCTATCATTGTAATTGCTGCTGATGATGATGTGATGCCTCAAACAAAAGAAGCCATCAATCACGCACAAGCGGCTAATATTCCTATCGTATTTGCCATAAATAAAGTGGACAAACCCAATGCTAATCCGGACAATATTCGCAATCAATTATCTACGATGAATATTCTTGTAGAAGAATGGGGCGGTAAATATCAAAGTCAGGAAATATCTGCTTTAAAAGGAGATGGAATTGATGAATTATTGGAAAAAGTTTTACTCGAAGCCGAAATGCTCGAATTAAAAGCAAATCCAAATAAAAATGCAGTCGGAACGATTATAGAATCCTCCTTAGATAAAGGCCGTGGATACGTTTCAAAAATTCTTGTACAAGCCGGAACACTTAAAATAGGCGATATGGTTTTGGCCGGCTCCACCTATGGAAAAGTGAAAGCAATGTACAACGAAAGAAATAAAGCACTTAAAGAGGCAGGTCCTTCTACTCCTGTTTTGATGCTGGGTTTAAATTCAGCACCACAAGCCGGCGATGGATTTAATGCGATAAGCGACGAAAGAGAAGCCAAAGCTATAGCAACTAAGCGCCAGCAATTGCAACGCGAACAGGGAATTCGTACGCAAAAACACATTACACTTGATGAGATTGGCCGTCGTTTAGCTATCGGTGACTTTAAAGAATTGAATGTAATTGTTAAAGCCGATGTGGATGGTTCTGTTGAAGCGCTTTCTGATTCTTTAATTAAATTATCAACCGATGAGATTCAACTGAATGTGATTCATAAATCGGTAGGACAAATTAGCGAATCGGATGTATTGTTAGCCTCCGCCTCTGATGCCATTATTGTTGGTTTCCAAGTAAGAGCAAATGTTCAGGCTCGCCGACTAGCCGAAACAGAAGGTATCCAAATAAAATATTATTCGATTATCTATCAGGCAATTGAAGAATTGAAATTAGCACTCGAAGGTATGTTGGCTCCAACAGAAGAAGAAAAAATTGTGGCCAATGTTGAGATTAGAGAAACCTTTAAAATTCCTAAGATTGGAACAGTGGCCGGTTGTATGGTTACCAGCGGAAAAATTTCTAGAAACAGTCAGATACGCCTTATCCGCGACGGTATCGTAATCTACTCCGGAAAGCTTGGCTCTTTAAAACGTTTTAAAGACGATGTAAAAGAAGTAACTCACGGCTACGAATGTGGTATGAATATCGATAATTTTAACGATATCCAAATTGGTGATGTTATTGAAGCGTATGAAATTATAGAAATAAAACGGACACTATAATCCAATAGATTTTTAAATAAAAACGCCGCTGAATAAATATTTTCAGTGGCGTTTTTTTTGTTTAATATAATACATTGTAAATCTTCATTGTTACTCCTTGTTGGAAATTCCTTTTTTTGATTTAAGAACAAGGAACACCGATTAACAAATTTCGATTTTAATATTGAATTTGTAACACTTCAAAAATCTCCAATCGTTAATCCTTGTTGGATATTCTAAATAATAGGTATTAAAACAGAAGGTACTCCAATGAAATTGAGCTGTTTCCTCAAATTAGAGACAATAAAAAAGCCCCCAACCAAAAGGCTGAGGGCTTTAACTACTATTATGAAAAGTTATTATTTTACTTCTTCAAAATCGACATCAGTCACTTCACCATCGGCTCCGGCGTCTTGTTTTGGACTACCGTTATCGCCAGGTTGTGCACCGGCTTGAGCTTCGGTGTTTTGATACATATTTTGACTAGCTTCTTGCCACAATTGATTCAAAGTAGCCATATGTGTATCGATAGCAGCTAAATCTTTTTTCTGGTGTGCTTCTTTTAAAGCAGCAGCCTCTTTTTCAATAGCTTCTTTTTTATCAGCCGGAACTTTATCGCCATATTCTTTCAGCTGCTTTTCAGTTTGGAAAACAAGAGAATCCGCTTGATTTAATTTATCAATTTCTTCTTTCATTTTTCTATCTGCATCAGCGTTAGCTTCAGCTTCAGCTTTCATTTTTTGAATTTCATCATCAGATAATCCGGAAGAAGCTTCGATACGAATGCTTTGTTCTTTGCCGGTTCCTTTGTCTTTGGCGGCAACGTGTAAAATACCGTTGGCATCAATATCAAAAGTTACTTCAATTTGAGGAACGCCACGAGGTGCAGGTGGAACGCCATCCAAGTGGAAACGACCCAAACTCTTATTATGAGCTGCCATAGGACGCTCTCCTTGTAAGATGTGGATCTCAACAGAAGGCTGATTATCAGCAGCAGTTGAGAAAGTCTCTGATTTTTTAACCGGAATTGTTGTGTTGGCTTCAATCATTTTCGTCATTACACCACCTAGAGTTTCAATACCCATAGAAAGAGGAGTAACATCCAACAAAAGAACATCTTTAACATCTCCGCTTAAAACACCACCTTGAATGGCGGCTCCAATAGCAACAACTTCGTCGGGATTAACTCCTTTTGAAGGCTCTTTGCCAAAGAATTTTTTAACCACTTCTTGGATAGCAGGAATACGTGTTGATCCACCAACCAAAATGACTTCATTAATATCAGAGGCGCTTAATCCGGCATCTTTTAACGCTAATTTACATGGCTCAATAGTACGTTGTACTAAATCGTGAGTCAATTGATCGAATTTTGAACGGCTTAATTTACGAACCAAGTGTTTTGGAACACCGTCTACAGGCATAATATAAGGCAAGTTAACTTCTGTTTCGTTAGAAGCAGACAATTCGATTTTTGCTTTTTCAGCAGCTTCTTTCAAACGTTGTAAAGCCATTGGATCTTTTCTTAAATCCAATCCTTCGTCGTTTTTAAATTCATCAGCCAACCAATCGATAAGCACGTGGTCGAAATCATCACCTCCAAGGTGTGTATCACCATTGGTCGATTTTACTTCGAAAACACCATCGCCCAATTCAAGAATAGAAATATCAAAAGTACCTCCACCTAAATCATAAACAGCAATTTTCTGATCATCCATTTTCTTATCCAAACCATAAGCCAATGCAGCAGCAGTAGGCTCATTGATGATTCTTTTTACGCTTAATCCGGCAATTTCACCGGCTTCTTTAGTTGCCTGACGTTGAGAATCGCTAAAATAAGCAGGAACGGTAATTACGGCTTCTGTAACATCTTGTCCTAAGAAATCCTCTGCTGTTTTTTTCATTTTCTGCAAAATCATTGCAGAAATTTCTTGAGGTGTATAATTACGATCTCCGATAACAATGCGAGGCGTGTTATTATCCCCTTTTACTACTTTATAAGGAACGCGCTTAATTTCTTTTTGTGTTCTGTCATATGTTTCACCCATAAAACGCTTTACCGAATTTATGGTTTGTGTTGGATTTGTGATTGCTTGACGCTTTGCAGCATCACCAACTTTACGCTCATTATTTTCAGTAAAAGCAACAATTGAAGGCGTGGTTCTACGACCTTCACTATTTTGAATAACAACCGGTTCGTTACCTTCCATTACAGCAACGCAAGAGTTGGTAGTCCCTAAATCTATACCAATTATTTTTCCCATTTTTTCTTTAATTTTTATATTTTTAATCAGTTATTTTTCTTCGTTACTAGCTGCATCTCAATATTTGTGCCATTGCTTTAAAATATTTAAGATATGACAAAAGGGCAGAAATTAGTTAATAATCTGGTCATCTTTAGTCGTATGAGAAATTCAGGCAGGTCGATATTCACTTCTTAAAAAAAAACCGGAGCGATTTCCTTTTTTTGAATTCTATATATAAAAGTGTATTTTTGACTAAAATAAAAAATAATGAATAAGAACAATTATTGTGTAATTATGGCCGGAGGAATTGGCTCTCGTTTTTGGCCAATGAGTCGTACCTCAAAACCTAAGCAGTTTATAGATATTTTAGGAACTCGAGAAACTTTGATACAACAAACGGTAAACCGCTTTTTGAAGATATGTCCTATCGAAAATATCTATGTGGTTACCAACGAAATGTATAAAGAGCAGGTAAAAGAACAAGTGCCGGCTTTAACTTATGATCAGATTCTTTGTGAACCTGCCAGAAGAAATACGGCACCTTGCATTGCCTACGCGAACTATAAGATTATGGAAAAAAATCCGAATGCCACTATAGTGGTTGCACCATCGGATCATATCATTCTGAAGGAAGATGTTTTTACAGATGTAATAAGTTCGGCTTTACTTGCTGCCTCAGAAAATGATTGGCTAATAACGCTAGGCATAAAACCTAGTCGCCCTGATACGGGCTACGGCTATATTCAATTCGACCAAAAGATAGCTTACGAAAAAGACAACAGAATAAAAAAAGTAAAAACATTTACCGAAAAACCGGAGCTTAAAATTGCGCAGCGATTTATCGAAAGTGGCGATTTCCATTGGAATGCAGGTATTTTTGTGTGGTCGTTAAAAAGCATTACCAAAGCTTTTGAAACGCATCTTGCCGAGGTGGATGATATTTTTAAAGCAGGTATAGGCGTTTATAATACGGATAAAGAAGTAACGTTTATTGAAAACGCTTATTCTGTTTGTCGCAATATCTCTATCGATTTTGGAGTGATGGAAAAAGCCGA
>JBFHQD010000071.1:0-13561 GCA_041592395.1 Bacteroidales bacterium
GGGCTTGGTAATTTTTCGCTATAGAATTCACAGGGCTTACACCCTGTGTTAGTGTATTTTGCCCTTTCAGGGCTTTTAATGAGGCAAGCATTTTTAGAAAGTATATAATTTTGATATGGGGTAGCGAAAAAACGGTTTATATAATAAGCTTAGAATGGTCGTCATTGAATTGTGTGAGAGGAAGGGAGTACTATAAATAAGCATTTTATCCTTTCAGGTCTATTGAGGATTACATATTTTGAAAAATATACTTAATTTTGATTTAGGTGCAGTGAAAGAATCCGTTTAGACAATATGTTCGGAATTGGCGTTATCGAATTTTGTGAGGAAGTATTAGTAACTTGAATAAGAATTTCACTCTTCAGTTCTATAGCGAATAGCTTATTTTGAGAAAGCATAAAATTTTAATAAGATATAACACTGCGTATAGTTTAAGCCCAGAATGGGCGTCATCCAATAGCGATGGGCAGCGCCCATCGAAAATATAGAACAACAAAAAAAAGCCCTGAAAGGGCGAAATATAGATATGGGACAGTCACTCGTTAAAAATTACATACACATTGTGTTTAGTACAAAAAATCACAAACCAATGATAACTCCTTTCTATGAGGAAGAATTGCACAGTTATATTGGCGGTGTATGCAAAAACCTCGATTGCCAACCAATTAAAATTGGAGGCTATAATGATCACGTGCATATACTCTGTATGTTATCAAAGAAAATTGCCCTAATGAAATTGATTGAAGAAGTAAAATCACATTCCTCAAAATGGATGAAAACAAAAGATGAATCGTTAAAAAACTTTTATTGGCAAGATGGTTACGGTACATTTTCAGTAAATCCAAGTGAGGTGGATACTGTAGTTGCTTATATAACTAATCAGCATAATCATCACAGGACCTTAAGTTTTAAGGAGGAGTATAGAGCATTTCTAGATAAGTATAAGGTTGATTATGATGAGCGCTATGTATGGGGTTAATTATTACGCCCTTTCAGGGCTTGGTAATTTTTCGCTATAGAATTCACAGGGCTTACACCCTGTGTTAGTGTATTTTGCCCTTTCAGGGCTTTTAAAAAGGCATGCATTTTGAGAAAACATATTATTTTGATATGAGTGTAGCGAAAAAAAACGGATTAAATAATAAGTACAGAATGATCGTTATTGAATGGTATGAGAGGAAGTGAGTACTAGAAATAAGCATTTTGTCCTTTCAGGTCTATAGGGAATTATGTATTTCGATTAAGATAAAACACCGCGTATAGCTTAAGCCCAGAATGGGCGTAATCAAATAGCGATGGGCAAAGCCCATCGAAAAATATAAACTAACATAAAAAAAGCCCTGAAAGGGCGCAATAAAAAATTACCCCACAACACAAAATTATTACTTTTGCCGCATGATTTCAATTGGCAATACCATCGTTTCGGAAGAAGTAATAAAAAAACAATTTAGCTGTGATTTATCTAAATGTTACGGCGAATGTTGTGTACAAGGAGATGCCGGAGCTCCTCTTGATGTGGATGAAATAAGTCTGCTCGAAGATTATATCGATAAAATTCGTCCATATATGACCGATGAAGGTTGGAAAGTAATAGAAAAAGGCGGCGTTTTTGATTATGATATGGATGGCGAATTAGTTACTCCCTTGGTGAATAATAGGGAATGTGCTTTTGTCTATTTTGAAAATAAAATCGCCCTTTGTGCTATAGAAAAAGCCTATCGCGAAAAGAAAATTCCGAATATCAAACCCATTTCTTGTTCATTATACCCCATTCGAATTACAGAATACAAAGATTTTGAAGCCGTTAATTATCATCATTGGGGCATTTGCGATTTAGCACGTGTAAAAGGTAAAAAAGAAAAGGTGGCCGTTTATGAATTTTTAAAAGAACCACTCATTCGGAAATATGGTGAAGATTGGTATAAAACTTTAGAAGAAGAAGTAAAATCCGGTCGTTACGACGAAGTGCTTAACCGCTAAATGAGTTCCCCTAAATGCTTGAGTAAAGCTTCAACATTAGCCTTGCTATTGCCAATAAAAATTTGATCGCCATCCACAATTACCGGGCGTTTCAAAAAAGTATATTCACTTAAAATCAAGTTTTTATAGTCGGTTTCAGTTAAAACTTTTTCTTTTAAGTTCATTCGTTTGTATTGCTGACTTCGTCGACTGAATAAGGCTTCGTAAGAACCGGCCATTTTATGCATTTCGTCCAATTCAGCTTCTGTAATCGGTGAAATTTTAATGTCTTTGATTTCAAAACGATGCATCACAAGATTGGCTTGCTTTAGAATTTTTCTGCTCGTATCGCAAGTCGATAAAGTATAGGCTTTCTTCATAATAGGATGATTTACAGTATTCATAATAGAGCATGGCGCTCTGTTTATGCAAAAATATAAAAAGGTTGATTCGCAATTTGGCTTATCAGCAGTTATTTTATTATTAGCGTTTTGAAATAAAAAAAACTGACTTAAATCGTTTTTTTAACTGATTAAAATTTAACTATTTATATTTAATCCAAATAAAAAATATTTTTATATCTTTACACCAACGATTAGTTAAAGCAATGCGAGCATTTTTTATAGTTTAAATGAATTTATAGCTGACCATATTCTAGCCAAAAAGAGCGTTAAATTCAATAATAATAAGCGAATGAAAAGCACAAATACAAAGGAGACCTACGAAGCGGTAAAAAAAGTCTTTACAGAATTTTTACAAAAAAATGGTCAACGTAAAACACCAGAACGCTATACTATTTTAAAAGAGATTTACAATACGGATGGGCATTTCGATATAGAAACCCTGTATGTAACCATGAAGAACAATAAATACAGGGTGAGCCGAGCTACTTTGTATAATACCATGGAATTATTGTTGGAATGTGGTTTGGTAACCAAGCATCAATTTGGAAATAATTGTGCTCAATTTGAAAAATCCTTTAAATTTAGTCAGCACGATCATTTTATTTGTCTCGACGACGGCTCAGTATTGGAGTTTTGCGACCCTCGCTTAGAGGAAATTAAAAACTCTGTTGAAAAGCTATTGGGGGTTACTATCAATAGTCATTCGCTTACTTTTTACGGAAGTTGTAATACAAAAAAAGCAGCCACATCAAGGGTGGCAACAGTAAAACATCGCTAAATAAACTTTACATTATATATCTTCTTTTTTCTGGATGATAAGCAGAATCTTTCCCGTATTTTATGCTTATCTTTGTTGCGCTTTTTAAGGCAGTGATACACTGTCTTTAAGTTGATAATTATTTTTTCATAAGGCTTTAGATAAGGCAAAATAAAATGGATAAGCAAATGAAGGTCGATGTTCTGTTAGGTTTACAATGGGGAGATGAAGGCAAAGGCAAAATTGTAGATGTTTTCACGCCCAAATATGATATAATAGCTAGATTTCAGGGTGGCCCTAATGCTGGTCATACACTAGAATTTAATGGTCAAAAGCACGTATTACATACGATTCCATCAGGCATTTTTCATGCGCATACAAAAAATCTTATTGGAAATGGTGTAATTATCGACCCGTTTATTTTTGAACAAGAAATCGAGAAATTATATGCCAGCAATATCAATCCTAAAAATAATCTTTACATTTCAAAAAAAGCACATTTGATTTTGCCAACGCACCGCTTACTCGATGCGGTTTATGAACAAGATAAAGGGGGCGAAAAAATTGGTTCTACTTTAAAAGGTATTGGACCAACATATACGGATAAAGTAAATCGCAGCGGCGTTCGGGTTGGGGATATCTTGAACGAAAATTTTCAGCTTAAATACAATCAAAAAAAAGAGAGTCATTTTCAAATAGCTAAAGAGTATAATTTCGATTTAAGCCATTTTAAAATCGACGGAAAGTCATTTGAACAATATGAAAAAATATGGCTGGCTTCTTTAGAAACTTTAAAGTCGATGAAATTGGTTGATAGTGAGCATTTTATTAATACAGCGCTAAAAAACGGAGCCAGTGTATTGGCCGAAGGTGCCCAAGGAACGATGTTGGATATTGATTTTGGCAGTTATCCTTTTGTAACTTCTTCAAACACAATTGTAAGTGGTGTTTGTTCGGGACTTGGAGTTGCACCACAAAAAATTGGTCGCGTTTTTGGTCTATTTAAAGCCTATTGTACACGGGTAGGAAATGGTCCTTTCCCTACGGAATTGAACGATGAAGTGGGTGAAGAATTGAGAAAAGCAGGTCATGAGTTTGGCGCTACAACTGGACGTCCTCGTCGTTGTGGTTGGTTGGATTTACCTGCACTTAAGTATGCTATTATGCTCAATGGGGTGACCGATTTGATAATTACGAAATCGGATGTTTTAGACGCGTTTGAAACCATTCAGGTTTGTACAGAATACAATTACGGAACTCAAAAAATGGATTATTTTCCATACGAAATTAACGATGCTAAATTAGAGCCCGTTTATAAATCGGTTAAAGGTTGGAAAACCAGTATTGTTGATGTTCAAAAAGAAGAAGAATTGCCTAAAAACCTGATGGATTATATTCGTTTTATTGAAAAACAAACGGAAGTCCCTGTTTCAATTGTTTCTGTGGGACCGGATCGGAATCAAACAATTTTTCGCTTTTAGAAAATACTGGAGTTTTGTAACTTTGAACAGTGTAAATGGTATAAAACGAAGGGAATCGACTTTTAGGACTTATTGAATCTATATGAAAAGAGTAAAACACATTATTGAAATTGAAGACTATCAAAGTTTTGATGAATTAAATAGCACTGACAGAAAATTATTGGATAGAGCCCAATTGGCTTGTAAAACAGCATATGCTCCTTATTCGCAGTTTCGTGTGGGAGCCGCCGTATTGTTAGAAAATGGCGAAATAGTTGCCGGAAATAATCAGGAAAATGCGGCGTATCCTTCAGGACTATGTGCCGAAAGGGTGGCTATGTATTATGCTTCTGCTAATTTTCCAAATGTACCGATGTTGGCAATTGCTGTCGCTGTTGAATCTGAAAAAGTTGAATTTACTAAACCTTTGGCTCCTTGCGGTTCTTGTCGCCAAGTTATGGCCGAATATGAGCATTTATATCAAATTAAAATGAGGGTTATATTATCAGAACCCAATGGTCGTGTGCAAATTATTAATGGAATATCAGACCTCCTTCCATTTACTTTTAATGCTAAAGAACTCAAAGGACTTTAGTTTACTTTATCTCTTCTGTTTGCTTTCTGCAATAACCGAGTGGCATATTCGTTATTTAGAATCAATTTAAATTATTGATAATTTCGGTAGTCTAATACCTTTTTAGTAGTTTTATCGTTAATTATTTGTTAAATCACTCTATTTTACATTGAAAACAATTACACACAGGTTATATCTTTCTGCTATGACAGCAATTGTCGTAGCTGCTCTCATAGGCCTAATATACATTGGGGCTTCTTACTATTCGGTTGATATCGATCAGCGGTTTTTTCATGAAGATCACAATGCTTTTAAGCCGAGTGGGAGCATTGGTCACGGCCTTGGCATTCTGGGTACATTTTTAATGCTCTTTGGCGTAATTATCTATATGGCGCGAAAAAGGCTTAAGATAATGTCGCGTTTAGGATTATTAAAACATTGGTTGGAGTTCCATATTTTTTTATGCACCCTAGGTCCAATTCTTGTTTTATTTCATACCGCCTTTAAGTTTGGGGGTTTAGTTTCCGTTAGCTTTTGGAGTATGGTTGCCGTTGCTCTAAGTGGAGTAGTTGGTCGCTTTATCTATCTCCAAATTCCTAAAACCATCGAAGGAAGAGCCATGAGTTTATCGGAGATCGAAGATGTTAAATCGAGCATTAAAAAGGAACTTGTCGAGAACTTTAATGTAAACAACGAATTTCTTCAACTGCTTGAAACAGCGGATTCATCGAATAAAAGTCGTTTGGTAAACATCAAAAAGCAATTGAGAAGTTTGCAAATTCCAAAAAAAGACAGAAAAAAAATACGCAAGCTTTGTAAGAATGAGCTCACCCTAAATAAACGGATAAAACGATTGGAATTGATGCAAAAATTATTTGAATATTGGCATGTTGTACATCTTCCATTTGCCATTTTAATGATCGTAATAATGATAGTTCACGTAGCAGTAACCCTAGTTTTTGGATACCGATGGATCTTTTAATTCTAACCGTATTTATTGAAAGCCTAATTACTTATGGTTTTGTTGCCCTTTTAATGATAGGGCTAATCGGATATTATGTTTGGCAACAAAATAAAAAATCCAAAATTGTTGAGGCAAAAATAAAAATCGCAAAAGAGTCGGGACTTTACGAGCCTGTTTCCTTGCATCCCGTAATTGATATTGGAAGTTGCATACAAACTGGAGCCTGCATCGAAGCTTGTCCGGAGAAAGATATCCTTGGTATAGTTAGAGGAAAAGCGACTACTATTAATGCTTCGCGATGCATAGGCCATGGCGCTTGTTTTCATGCGTGTCCGACGGAAGCCATTAGCTTGCATATTGGAACCGATAAACGCGGTGTAGATTTACCACACGTTAATCCAAGTTTTGAAAGCAATGTTTCCGGAATGTATATCGCCGGCGAACTTGGTGGTATGGGCTTAATTAAAAATGCTGTGGAACAAGGCAAGCAAGCTATTGAAAATCTGGTAGAAACGATAGATAAAAAAACGGAAGCCGAATACGATTTAATTATTGTAGGTGCCGGTCCGGCCGGTATTGCAGCTTCATTAACAGCCAAAAAGCATCAATTAAAATTTATCACGCTCGAACAGGATTCTTTAGGCGGAACTGTTTATACTTTTCCAAGAGACAAGATTGTAATGACTTCGGCAATGGATTTACCCATGTATGGTCGTGTTAAACTCTTTGAAACGAGCAAAAAAGAATTGCTTGATTTATGGGTAGAGGTTTTGACAAAAAACGAAATCGAAATTCGAGAAAAGACCAAAGTGGAGCATATTTTAAAACAAAAAGAAAAATTTAGGGTTGAAACAAATACGGGCGATATTTTAACGTCTAGAAAGGTTTTATTAGCCATTGGACGAAGAGGAACTCCTCGAAAACTGGGTGTTCCCGGTGAAATAAGCGAGAAAGTGGCTTATCGCTTATTAGAACCGGAGTTAATCAAAGATCAGCAAATTATGATTGTAGGCGGTGGCGATTCTGCTCTTGAATCTGCACTTTTGCTATGCGATCAAAACAAAGTTCAAATAGCGTATCGAGGTCGCGCTTTTAATCGGGCCAAACCCAAAAATGAGGAAAAAATAAGACAAGCTATTGATGCCGGTAAAATAAATGTTCGCTTTCATTCAAACCTTACCAATATTACAGATCAAGGGGTATATATAAAAGAGGATGCGCTTGAACAAGAGACTTTTACAACAGCAGATAAGGTTTATATTTTTGCCGGTGGTGAGTTGCCTACCCAATTTTTAAATAAAGCCGGAATTGAGATAACACGCAAGTTTGGCGAAACCGTACTAACGCATAAAAAATAAAAAATGATAAAAGTAAAAAAGATATTTTTTCTGGGAATTTTACTTCTTGCCCTAAGCAGCTTGGGTTTTGGACAGATTTCTCCCGGCGATTTGGTTGAAGCTCATAGCCATTTGGAAGGAATGTCTAATTGCACAGCTTGCCATGTTTTAGGCGATAAGGTGACTAACGAAAAATGCCTCGATTGCCATAAAGAAATGAAAACCCGAATCGACCAAAACAGGGGTTATCATTCATCTATAGAAGTAAAAGGTAAAGCATGTGCCTCTTGCCATAACGATCATCACGGCCGAAATTTCGAAATTATCCGATTTAAAAAGGATACATTTAATCACAAGCTTACTCAATATGAATTGATAGGGAAACATGCAGAATTGGATTGTGAAAAATGCCATAAAAAGGATTTTATTGTCGATACGGCATTGTTGAAAAAGAACAAAACTTTCTTGGGCCTAGGTAAAGAGTGCTTAAGCTGCCACGCTGATTATCATCAAAAAACACTATCTAATAATTGTACGGATTGCCACGATCAAAAAGCTTTTAAACCGGCGCCCTCTTTCGATCATAATAAAACTGATTTTGTTTTAAAAGGGAAGCATCGCGAGGTAGATTGTGTAAAATGCCATAAAAAAGAGATTCGAAACGGTGAGGATTTTCAACTATTTTCAGGTCTGAAATTTGCGAATTGCACAGATTGCCACGAGGATATTCATAAAAACAAATTCGGTCAGAATTGTACAGAATGCCATACAGAAAATTCCTTTTTAACAATAAAAACCACGACAAAATTCAATCATAATTTAACAAATTACCCGCTTGTTGGATTGCATCAAAAAGTAGATTGTAAGGAATGCCATAAGGGGAAATTAACCGATGCTTTAGCGCATAACACGTGTTCAGATTGTCACAAGGATGAGCATAAAAACGAATTGGATGTAAACGGTAAAGATCCGGATTGTTCGGCATGCCATAGTGTAAATGGCTTTAAACCATCGTCGTATTCCATAGAAAAACACAATCAATCTAAATTTCCATTGTTAGGAGCTCACATGGCAACACCTTGTTTTGCTTGTCATTTGAAAGAGAACGATTGGCATTTTCGCGAAATAGGTTCAAAATGTGTCGATTGCCACTTGGATAATCACAAAGGATTGATATCCGAAAAGTATTACCCCAACCAAGATTGTAAAGTTTGTCATATTGAGGATCAATGGAAAAAAGTGAGTTTCGACCATAATCTTACTGAATTTAAACTGCAAGGAGCACACCAAAAGCAAGATTGTCGTGCTTGCCATTTTTCAAAATCAGAAACCGGACTTAGCACACAAAATTTCAAAGCCTTTACAGATAATTGTACCGATTGTCACGAAGATATTCATTTCAACCAATTTGATAAAAACGGCATAGCAGATTGTAGTTCTTGCCATGGAAATTTAAGTTTTAAAATCACCAATTTTGATCATAGCAAAACGAAATTTCCTTTGGATGGAGCGCATAAAGAGGTGAAATGCAATGCATGTCATAAAGAAAAAATAAGCGAAAAAGGAAACTTTATAGAATACAAAATAAAGGAGTATAAATGCGCAGATTGTCATTCGTAATATTGGGTTTTTTGTTTTCTTTAGGTGTTTTTGCACAGCATTCGCCACATGGAAAACAATTAAAAATTGACTGTATTGAATGCCATACAACAGGCAGTTGGACGGTAAATTTGCTGACATCTACTTTTGATCATGCTTCAACCGCATTTCAACTGCAAGGACAGCATAATCAAATCGATTGTAAACTATGCCATGCCAGTCTGAATTTTTCTGATGAAAAAGGAAAAAATGCGTGTGCGTTATGTCATGTGGATGTCCATCAGCAAACACTTGGGAATGATTGTGAAGCCTGCCATACATCGCAATCTTGGATAATTAATGATGTGAGAGAAATCCATTTGAATAGTCGTTTTCCCTTGCTTGGAGCCCATGCCAATGCCGACTGTTTCGATTGTCATTTATCGGAAAATTTGCTGCAATTTAAACCAATTGGTGTAGAATGTGTCGATTGTCATCGTGCTGATTATATGGCAACGACAAGCCCAAATCATCAACAAGCCGGATATTCTACCGATTGTTTCGATTGTCATAATATGTATTCTGTTTTGTGGAACTCAGGTGATTTCGATCATCATTTTTTCCCGCTTACTCAAGGCCATGCCATAGATGATTGCTATGCTTGCCATGGAAGCGGCGCTTTTGCGTCAATTTCTCCGGATTGTGAAACTTGTCATATAGACAATTACAATGCGGCAAATAATCCGCCGCACGCAACTTTAAGTTTTTCAGTAAATTGCTTGGATTGCCACACGACTATACCCGGATGGACGCCCGCAACTTTTGATATTCACAACGATTTTTATGTTTTGGAAGGAGCGCATGCCGCTATCGCGAATGATTGTTTGGAATGCCATTCAAGTGGCTATACGAATACCCCAAACACATGTTATGCTTGTCATACAGAAGCCTATAACAGCACGAGTAATCCGTCGCATAGCGAATTGAACTTCTCGACCGACTGTGCGGAATGTCACTCTCAATCGGCATGGGAGCCAAGTAATTTTGATCATAATTCGATTTATGTTTTGGAAGGAGCGCATGCTGCAATCGCCAATGATTGTTTAGAATGTCATTCAAGTGGCTATACGAATACCCCAAACACATGTTATGCTTGTCATACAGAAGCCTATAACAGCACGAGTAATCCGTCGCATAGCGAATCTAATTTTTCAACAGAATGTACCGATTGTCATTCTCAATCCGCGTGGATTCCAGCTACTTTCGATCACAATACGATTTACGTTTTGGAAGGAGCCCATGCGGCTATCGCGAATGACTGTGTGGAATGTCATGCAGATGGTTATACGAATACCCCAAACACGTGTTATGCTTGTCATAGAACTGAATATGAAAACACAACTGATCCTTCACATCAAGCATCAAATTTCCCCACAGAATGTACGGAATGTCATTCGCAAAACGCCTGGGAGCCCAGTACTTTTGATCACGATGGTTTGTATTTCCCGATTTATAGTGGAGAACATAATGGAGAATGGAATTCTTGTGCTGATTGTCACACCGTCGCCAGTAATTATGCAATCTTTTCTTGTATAGATTGTCACGAACATAATCAAACAGATATGGACGATGAGCATAGCGATGTGAGTGATTATCAATACAATAGTGTTAGTTGTTTAAACTGCCATCCCAACGGAAAAGAGGATTAATGGAATCTGAAAAAGGGAGCTTAAAAGTTATTTAAAAGAAAAAATATGCGCACACAATTATTTATTTTATTCGGGTTTTTGTTTTCATTGAGCATTTTTGCGCAGCATTCGCCGCATGGCAATCAATTAAAAATAGATTGTAGCGAATGCCATAGCACCGGAAGTTGGGAAATGAATATTTCGACCGCAACTTTCGATCATAAAACAACAGGATTTTCCTTGCTTGGACAGCATCAGCAAATAGATTGCACTTTATGCCATAAAAGTTTGATATTTTCAGAAGAAAAAGGAAAAAGCGATTGTCGTTCTTGTCATTTAGATGTGCATCAACAAACTTTAGGTAACGATTGTGAAAATTGCCACAGTCCGGAATCTTGGATTATCAACGATGTAAAAGATATTCATTTTAACAGTCGTTTTCCGTTGTTAGGAGCACATGCAAATGCGGATTGTTTCGATTGTCATTTATCTGAAAATCTCTTGCAATTTCGTCCCTTGGGAGTAGAATGTGTCGATTGTCATCGTTCTGAATATATAGCTACAACGAGTCCAAATCATAAACAAGCCGGCTATTCTGTCGATTGTTTCGAATGCCATAATATGCGATCTGCCGAGTGGAATTCTGAAGGTTTTGAGCATGGTTTTTTCCCACTAACTGGTGGTCATGCTATTAACGATTGCGCTACCTGTCATACCTCAGGAACATTCGAGACGATTTCAGCGGATTGTGTTAGCTGTCATTTGGACGATTATAATGCAACTCAAAATCCATCGCATAGCATTTCTAATTTTTCGACGAATTGTGCCGATTGTCATAGCATTAATGCTTGGGAACCGAGCACTTTTGATCATGATGGGCAATACTTCCCAATTTATAGCGGAGAACACAAGGGAGAATGGAATTCCTGTGCCGATTGTCATACGGTGGCTAGTAATTATACAATCTTTTCTTGTATAGATTGTCACGAACACAACAAAACAGATATGGACGATGAGCATCGCGAAGAAAGTGGATATGTGTACGCAAGCATTAATTGCTTGGATTGTCATCCTAATGGAAAAGCAGATTAAAATGATAGTTATGAAAAAGACATTAAACGGATTTTTAAGCCTTGTACTGATTATGGCGAGCACTGTACTTTTAGCACAGGAAAATGTGACACCAATCGAAGGTACGGTTTCTTATGTTAGTTCTCAAAATGTGTATGTAAAATTTGCTTCAACAGACGGTTTGCAGCAAGGCGATACCCTATATATAGTCAAGGACGGCGTGTATGTTCCCGCTATGCTCGTTCAGCAACTTTCGTCTATGTCTTGCGTTAGCAAAACAATTTTAACGGATACGTTTAAGGTGGGCGATACCATTCTGGGACGTATTAAAAATACAATTGCTTTTAACGAAGATAACCAGGAATCAGGACTTCAATTGCTTCCTCAAACAAACGAAGTTCGTGTTGTCGAAGAGATTGTTCCTCAGGTGGATGATGGAAAATTTAAACAAACAATTTATGGACGAATCAAGTTATCTGCCTATTCTAATTTTTCTGATAATTTTAATAACGATAATCAGCGTTTTAGATACACTTTAAATTTTAATGCCAATAATATAGCTAATTCTGCTGCTTCGCTGGAAACTTATGTTGCTTTTTCGCATCGTATTTACAATGGAACAGCTGTGCCTAGTAGTTTAAGCGATATAAAACTTTATGCGCTTGCCTTGCGCTACGATTTAAGCAAAAACACACACTTTTGGTTAGGTCGGAAAATAAACAGACGAATTGCCAATTTGGGAGCTGTTGATGGATTTCAGGCTGAAACGACCTTAAAAAACTTTATATTCGGTGCTGTTGTAGGTTCGCGACCCAGTTATGTCGATTATGGTTTTGACTTTAATTTATTCGAATTTGGAGTTTATGCCGCTCATGAAATTAGTGGAGAATTTGGAATGATGGAAAACACTTTTTCTATATTTGAGCAGAAAAATAACGGGAATACGGATCGCCGTTTTATGTATTTTCAGCACGCCAATTCTCTGGCGAATAACCTCTATGCTTTTGCTTCTTTCGAGGTGGATATGTATCGACGCGAAAACGGAATCCCGATCAATGACCTTAGCTTAACAAGCATGTTTGTTTCTTTGCGCTATAAATTCAGTTCGAAATTATCGGCTACTGCATCATATGATGCAAGGAAAAATGTAGTTTATTACGAAACTTTTCAAAATATAGCCGATAGTATTTTAGAGTCATCAACAAGGCAGGGCTATCGGTTAAGAATAAATTACCGTCCCATCAAAAAATTATCGTTGGGCGCAAGTGCAAGCTATCGCGATCGTCCGGAAGATAATCGACCCTCAAAAAACGCAAATGCTTATATTCGTTATTCGCAGTTGCCCTATATAAAAGCAGCCTTTAGTTTTACATTTAATATTTTACAAACGGCTTATCTCGATGGTCGGATTTTTGGAGCCGGTTTAAATAAAGACCTCTTTGCAGGGAAATGGAATATGGGCTTAAATTACAGAAATGTAAATTATGATTTTGTGAATAGTACGGTTCCGTTAAATCAAAATATTGCGGAGTTAAATCTACAATGGAATATTATCAAGAATCTGAATTTATCTGCCAGTTATGAAGGCGTTTTTGAAACAGACAATCAATACAATAGAATTTATTTGAATCTAAGAAAAAGGTTTTAGTTTAAATATATTCTTTAATTTTGATGACGTACTGATTAATAAATAGATTATTAGTATTTATCTTGGCTTAAAAAGGGGATTTGATTGTAAATCTTTCTTTGAGTTTATCATTTTGTTAACA
>JBFHQD010000072.1:0-13410 GCA_041592395.1 Bacteroidales bacterium
AAGGTCAAGAAAAAGCTGAATTATTGCTTGATAATGCGAACAATCAAATCCCTAAAAATTGGGAACTAAGTGAAAACGGAACTATTTCTTTTTCTCCTAATGGCAAGCGTATCTTTTTTGGTATTGCTCCCATCAAAGCCAAACAAGACACGACCCTCCTTACGGAGGATATTCCCGTTTTGGATGTTTGGCATTGGAACGAGGATATTTTGCATACCGAGCAACTTCATAATCTCAAGCGCGATTTAAATAAAACCTATTTAAGTGTCTATAATTTAGATGCTAATCAAATGCAAGTACTTGAAGATAAGGATTTTTCAGGTATTGGATTGATACAAAAAGGAGATGCAAATTTGGCTTATGCTTGGTCGAACAAAGGCTATGCTGTGCAAACCATGTGGGAAGGCAGTCCGGAACATAATGATTTTTATCTCATTGATTTAAAATCAGGTAAAAGCACTCAAATCGCCCACAATCTTCGTGCTAGACCGCAAGTTTCTCCTGAAGGCAAGTATTTGTATTGGTATAATGCAATGGATACGACTTGGAATACTTACAATTTGAATACGAATAAACACCTAGTCATCAGTACGGCAAAAACCATTCAAGTGGCCGACGAAGAAAACGACATTCCAAATCCGCCAGGCTCTTACCGGATCGCAGGTTGGTTAGAAAAAGATGCCGCATTATTGATTTATGATCGTTACGATATCTGGAAAGTGGATCCCGAAAACAAAAGCGAGCCGTTAAACTTAACGCAAAACGGTCGCGCGCAATCCATAATTTACCGACTCCTGCGTTTCGATTTGGAAGGCAATGCCAGAGAACGCTATGCGCAAGCCGGCGAAAAAGGAATCGATGCATCGCAAACGGCTTACCTTTCTGCTCATAATGAAATAAGTCGACAAGAAGCTTATTGCCAAACATCCTTGGAACAAGCACAAGCTCCAAAAGTTTTAATCGGTGGCAATTTTAGTTTAAACACCCCCATTAAAGCCAAAGATTCGGATGCATTGGTATTCACTAAAGAGAATTTCGAAACCTTTCCTAACTTGCTTTACAGCGATTTAAGTTTCAGAAAACCGAAGCCGCTTAGCGATGCAAATCCGCAGCAAAAAGAATACAATTGGGGAAGCGCAGAATTAGTGAGTTGGACCTCGCTGGATGGCAAAAAACTGGAAGGCACTTTGCACAAACCAGCCGATTTTGATCCTTCAAAAAAATACCCGATGATTGTGAATTTTTACGAAAAGAATTCGCAAGGCTTATACAACTACCGCATGCCCGAACCTCATCGTTCAACCATTGATTATCATTATTATACGAGCAATGGCTATGTGGTTTTCAATCCGGATATTTATTATAAAACAGGCTATCCCGGCGAAGATGCTTTTAATTGTGTGATGCCGGGCGTAACGGCTTTGATTGAAAAAGGATTTATCGATGAAAAACATATTGGAGCACAAGGACATAGTTGGGGAGGTTATCAAGTGGCTTATTTGGCCACCCGAACCAATTTATTTGCAGCTATCGAATCGGGGGCTCCCGTCGTTAATATGTTTAGTGCTTATGGCGGAATTCGATGGGGCTCCGGAATGAATCGCTCCTTTCAATACGAACACACACAAAGTCGCATAGGGAAATCCATATGGGAATCGCCTCTACGCTATTTAGAGAACTCTCCCCTTTTTACGATGGATAAAGTGCAAACTCCGATTTTGATTATGCATAACGACGATGATGGAGCTGTTCCTTGGTATCAAGGCATTGAATATTTTATTGCCTTACGGCGATTGGGAAAACCGGCGTGGTTGCTCAATTACAACGAAGCCGATCATTGGCCTCTAAAAATAAGAGACAAGAACGATTTTCAAATTCGTTTAGCCCAGTTTTTTGATCATTATCTAAAAGGAAAACCCATGCCTAAATGGATGAAAGAAGGGATTCCGGCCGTAGATAAAGGCATAAAAATGGGTTATGAATTAAGCGAATAATCAAAATTCAAAATAGCTGACTTAAAATAGATATAGCCGATTTAGGTTATATCTATTTTATTTTTTGTCAGAAGCTATAAAAACTTAACCCATGGCTTTTGTTTACAAATGCTAAAAAACAGCTTAATACACACGCCTACTTTCTTACGCAAATAAAGCGTTAATATTCTGCTAAAAATGAGCAACATCCGAAATAAATTCTTATTTTTGAATAGAATACTAGGCAACATTAATGAATGATCCTCAATAATGAAAAACCAATCGCTCTTAAATATACTCAAGTATTTGCAAGATAAACGCGGTTTTGATTTTAATGGAAACCACACCTTAATGTTAGAGCGCAGGCTTCAAAAACGCATGCTTGTCAGCTCCGCGAAAGACTATAACGCCTACTTTCAATATATAAAAGACAATCCTAAAGAACTCGATCATTTAATCGATGTTTTTACGATTAATGTCAGTCGTTTTTTTAGAAATTCCATTGCATTTGAAAGCTTAAATAAGATTGTGCTTCCCGAATTGATACTGGAAAAAATCAGAAAAAAAGAGCCCGAACTAAGAATTTGGTCGGCGGGTTGTTCAACCGGTGAAGAGCCTTATTCTATGGCTATACTTCTAAAAGAAAGAAAAAAGAAAAAAGAATTTGCAGCCATTCAACCCCATATTTTCGCTACCGATATCGACCAAACTGCTCTGGCAAAAGCAGCTGAAGGCATTTATAGTTTCGATAGCATCAAAAATGTTAAATATGGGATTATGGATAGCTATTTTATAAAATCAGAGCGCGGTTTTCATATTTCGCCGGATATAAAAGCCATGGTTCAGTTTAACTTTTTCGATTTATTGGATAAAAATCGTTTAAGTCCGCCCGACAGTATTTATGGCGATTTTGATATCGTCATATGCAGAAATGTTATGCTTTATTTTGAGCCCGATTATCAAGAGATTATTTTTAATAAACTTTACCGCTCATTAAAAATAAACGGATTTCTTATTCTAGGAGAAGCGGAGCTTCCCGATGCAACAACAAAAAACTTTTATAAAAAAGTAAATTCATGCAGTAAAATATACCGAAAAATCGGTTGATATATGGGACTATTTAATTACAAATCAATAGTATAATACAGGACTATGAAAAATTTTAAGTTTTCTAGCATAAGAACTAACCTCACTTTTTGGTTTCTCTTTTTGTCTTTATTGCCCTTGATTGTTGCTATGCTAATTTCATTCAAAGTCAGTTCGAAAGCCTTTGAAGAAAGGAGCTATAATAAATTAACCACCATACGCGATTTGCGCGTAGAGCAAGTAAATAATTGGTTAGACGAACGCACCGGTAATCTTAGAATATTTGCACAAAATACAGATGCCAAGCTTTTGTACAATGCCATTACAAATCCCGATTCAAATATAAAAAACAGCAAAGAAGAGCAACTCATTCGTAATATTTTATACAACTATCAAAAAGCATATCAGGTTTACGAAGAAATCTATATCATAAATACACAAACGGGTGAAATTGATATTTCGACCAACCCATCAAATGAAGGACTCAATAAAAAAGGGGAGAAAATTTATACAGAAGCTATACGTACGGACCGCGTTTATATAAGTCCTATTCATTATTCTACAGAAACAGGAAAAAGTATGCTGAGTGTTTCGGCACCACTTTACGACGATTGGAATATAGATTCTAAAACAATAGGTGTTCTGGTAGCCGATATCGACTTAACTGTTTCGTTGTATCCTATATTGCTTAATACCACCGGCCTTGGCGAAACCGGCGAAGCCTTAATCGTGGATAAAAATGTGGTAGTACTAAACGAACTTCGCAACTACCCGCATGCTACTTTACAACTTAAAATTACAGCAGACCCTGCCCTTTTTGCATCTCAAGGAAAAACAGGAATTATAAAAAGCATCGATTATAGAGGAGAACCGGTTTTGGCGGCATATACTTATATACCAAAAATGGGATGGGGTTTTGTGTGTAAAGAAGATTTAAGCGAACTCAACCTTCCTTTTAAATATCTGCAAAGGCAATTGGCTTTACTTTTTATCTTATCCGTTTTTATTATCATCGCCATTGTTTATTTCGTAAGCAAATCGATATCTTCCCCTATCTTAAGTATGAATCGTGTTGCGCAGAAAATTGGTGCCGGCGATTTTTCTGTTCGCAATAAGATAGACTCTACCGATGAGTTGGGTTTGCTTGCTCAATCTTTTAATAAAATGGCAGATATCACCGAGTCTAAGCTAAAAATACAGCAAGGCCTTGTTGATATCTCAGAAACCATGATAGGAAAAACGAATTTGAACGAATTTGGCCACTCGTTGCTCAAACTCTTAATGCATATAACCGATGCCTGCATGAGTACTTTTTACATTCAGAATGAAGGGAATACGGCATTTATACCCTTTGCATCTATTGGCGCTAACGAGGACATGTTAAAACCTTTCGATTCAGAACATCCACAAGGTGAATTGAGCAATGCACTAGCAAACAAAAGCATAGTTCATTTAAAGAATATCCCTTCGAACACGGTATTTAAATACAAAACCGTTGCCGGAGACGCTATCCCTCAAGAAATTATTACAATTCCTATCCTTGTTGAAGACGCCGTTATTGCGCTTATATCTTTAGTACATATCAAAGAATTCAGCAGAGAATCCATCGAAATTTTAGAACATTCCTGGATAAATATAAACACCTCTTATTCAAATATTGTAACCAACAAACGCACTTTGGTTTTAGCGGATCACCTCTCCAAAATAAACCAGCAACTCGAACAACAAGCAGAAGAGTTGCAAGAACAATCGGAAGAATTGCAAAACCAAGCTTTTGTGCTTCAGCATAATTCAGAAGAACTGCAAGAACAAAATTTAGAACTGGACAGACAAAGAAAACAAGTAGAAGTGGCCAATAAACTCAAGAGTGAGTTTTTATCGAATATGAGTCACGAATTGCGTACTCCACTAAATTCAATTATGGCTTTATCGCGCGTTTTAATAATGCAGGCGAAGGATAAGCTGAACGAAGATGAAAATAATTACTTGGAAATTGTAGAACGCAATGGCAAACGATTACTGGCCTTAATTAACGATATTCTTGATTTATCAAAAATTGAAGCCGGAAAAATGGAGATGATTCCAGATACGATCTCCTTAAACACTTTTCTGAATATACTCCTAGAGAATATGTCGTCGCTTTCCGAAGAAAAAGGATTGGCATTGCATTTAAACATAGAAGGCGATCTACCGCCAATAGAATCGGATGAAATGCGATTGCATCAAGTCTTTACCAATATCCTCGGAAATGCAGTTAAATTCACTAAAAAAGGAAGTATTACTATTTCGGCGCATGCCGATGAGGAATCTGTTTTTATTCAAGTCAAAGACAGTGGAATAGGAATTTCCAAAGAAAATCTGCCTTATATTTTTGATGAATTTAGACAAGCCGACGGAACAACAGCGCGCGAATACGAAGGCACGGGACTGGGTTTAGCAATCGCAAAAAAAATAATCGATATTTTGGGCGGCGAAATTAAAGTTGAAAGTGAACTCGGCCTTGGCACCACTTTTTATATTCAGCTTCCTATTAAATGGGCGAATAAAACCGAACCTGTTGTTCTAGAACCTGTAACTGCAAGTCCAACCCTTGTTGAGCAAACCATACTTTTAGTTGACGAGGATAGTAAAGCTACGGAAGATATTGCAGAATACCTAAAAGATGAGGGATATAAAACTATCCACGCCATAAGCAGTGATGAAGCACTCGAACTGGCCAAACAACATCAACCCTTTGCCCTTATTCTAGATATTGCTTTGGAAAACAGACAAGGATTTGAGCTTATAGAAGCGCTTAATGAGAATACAAGAACGCAAAACATACCTCTAATTATTTATAGCGATGAAGAATTAACAGCGGACGAGAAGAATAAACTAAGCAGCAATGTTTTAGCATTCATCAAGAAAGAACAAGCCAACTTAACTTATGCCTTTGAAGAGTTTTCGTGGATATTGGAAGAAATCGAAAAAACACAAAACGAGCAGCGAAAAACAAAAAAACGACTGTTGATTGTGGAAGATAATCAAGAAGCAATTGTTCAAATAAAATATGTTCTGGAAAAGGAACACTATACCGTAGATGTGGCCACCGGTGGAAAAGAAGCCCTTGAATATATTAAACATAACATTCCGGATGGCATTATCCTCGATTTAATGATGCCGGAAATTGACGGTTTTGAAGTATTGGAAAATCTACGTGGAACCGAAAAATCAAAAAAAATCCCGGTCTTAATCTTAACGGCAAAAGATTTAACGCGTCAGGATTTAACCCGCTTGAGCACTAACAATATTCAACAACTTATCCATAAAGGAGATATCAACATTCAAGGTTTGCTTTTAAAGGTAAAATTGATGCTCGAAAATGGAACAACGCAGAAAGTCGTAAAGTCTCCTATGCAAAAGAAAAGCAAAGAATCGAAAAACAAGAACGCGAGTTCTAAAAACGATTTGGCTCACATTTTAATCGTGGAAGATAATCCCGATAATATGATCACCATAAAGGCTATTTTAAAAGACAAATATCATATTTCAGAAGCTTTGGATGGAGAAGTAGGCCTAACAGTGGCAAATAATTTATTGCCCGATCTTATTATACTCGATATATCACTCCCCAAATTAACCGGCGACGAAATCATTAAACAGCTTAAAACAAACGCGCTTACTCAAGCTATTCCGGTATTGGCGGTCACAGCACAAGCAATGAAAGGAGATAAAGAATATTTCCTTAAATTGGGATTTGACGGCTATGTTCCAAAACCGATTGATAATGAATTGTTGCTGAACGAAATTGATATATTATTGAACAGGAACGAAGACTTTAAATAGTTCATGGATGTAATGAATATAATAATAAAATGAGAAGAATTACAAGTATAGCTGCTAACCACGGAATTTTAAAAGAGCAAAGGATAACGAAATGAAGCATGCAGCGTAATTGACAATTCAATGATAATAAATAACTTAAGTTATGAAAAGAATACTTGCCATAGACGATAAAGATGACAATCTAACTACAATAAAAGCGATAATTAAAAGTCAAATGCCCGATTGCGAGGTTTTAACGGCTTTATCAGGGATTGATGGTGTTGAATTGGCTAAATCGGAACAACCCGATATCATTTTATTGGATATTATTATGCCAATTATCGATGGTTACGAAACTTGTAAAAGGCTAAAAACATACGAATTAACAAAACATATTCCGGTTATAATGCTTACTGCAATCAAAACCGATATGCAGAGTCGTGTAAAAGCTTTGGATTTGGGGGCTGATGCGTTTTTATCAAAGCCTATCGATTCCATTGAATTAATTGCCCAGATAAAAGTGATGCTTCGTATTAAACGTGCCGAAGATAAATTACGCGCAGAAAAAGACCTATTAGAAGTTATAGTATTTGATCGAACGAAATCTTTAAAAGAGAGTGAACAAAAATACCGAACCTTATACGAATTCGCACCCATTCCCTATCAATCACTCAACGAAGATGGAAGTATTGCCGATATCAACCCGGCTTGGCTAAAATTATTAGGATACAAAAGAGAAGATGTGATTGGCCAACTTTACGAAGATTTTGTACATCCCGATGATAAAGCCATATTAAAGACGAATTTTCCAATTTTAGTCGAACGTGGTATTGTTCATGAAGTCTCTTTTCGACTAAGGCATAAGCAAGGTTACTATTTGGATATTTCGCTCGAAGGCAGAAGTGGTTATCATCCGGATGGCAGTTTCAAAAATACCTATTGCATATTTCAGGACATTACAGAGCGAAAAAAAGCGGAACGTAAATTGCGCGAAAGCGAAGAATTTAAGAACCGTTTAATCGACAGCAGTAACGATTGCATTAAAGTTTTAGATCCTGAGGGTAATTTAATCTTTATGAGCGCCGGAGGTCAACGCTTATTGGAGATAAAAGACCTCTCGAAATACATAAATAAATCGTGGGCCGATTTCTGGAAAGGAAGCGATAACAAAGCAGCAATAGAAGCGATTAGCAAGGCAAAGAAAGGAGAAATAGGTGAGTTTAGAGGCTATTGCGAAACAGCAAGCGGCAAGCCAAAATGGTGGGATGTCATCGTAACACCTATTAATGATGGTCAAGGCAATCTAAATTCCCTGTTGGCCATTTCGCGCGATGTTACAAAACAAAAGCAAGACCAAGAAGAGATTAGAAAAAGCGAAGAGCGCTACAAAAATTTTATCACCCAAGTTTCTGAAGGTGTTTTCCGCATTGAGCTGAGCGAACCTATGTCTACAGCATTACCGGTTGAAGAGCAAATCGATTTTATGCTTGATCATATTGTTCTTGCCGAATGTAATCAAACTTATTTGCAAATGTTTGGCTACAAAAATCAAGATGAAATCCTTGGTAAAAGTCCTTTGGCATATCTTGGAGGAATAGCAAAAGCGAATTATAGAGAAATGCTTCGCCATTTTATTACATCCGGTTATCGATCTGAAAATATGGAGATTGCAGAGCAGGATTCTAATGGCGGATTAAAATATTTCAGCAATAATTCGGTAGGAATTATAGAAAACGATCATTTGGTGCGTGTATGGGGAACTCAATCGGATATTACAAAAAGAAAATCCACTGATAAAGAGCTCCTTAAGCTATCAAATGCCATGGAACAAAGTCCTGTATCTATTGTAATTACGGATACGAATGGCACTATTGAATACGTAAACCCAAAAACCACTGAAGTAACGGGTTATACTTTTAAAGAATTAATCGGGGGAAATCCTCGCATTTTAAAATCAGGCGAGCAAAATGCTGAGCGCTATAAAAATCTATGGAGCACTATCTCTTCCGGCAAAAAATGGGTGGGCGAATTTCACAACAAAAAGAAAAATGGAGAATTGTTTTGGGAACATGCATCCATATCTCCTATCCTCAACGAAAAAGGAGAAATAACAAACTTTCTGGCAGTAAAGGAAGATATTACCGAACGAAAACTATCAGAAAAAGCATTAAAAGAGAGCTTGTTAAACTTCCAGTTGATTTTTGAAAATTCTCCAATTGGTATTTACATGGCCAAGAAAAACGGAGAAATTATAGATACTAACCAGACTTTGCTCACTATACTGGGCTCACCCTCCATCGAAGCTACAAAAGCAATTAATGTACTGAAGTTTCCTCCCCTAGTGGAAAATAGTTATGCTGATAAATTTAAACGATGTGTAGAGAAAGGAATTACCATTGAATTTGAAATGGATTATAAATCGAAATGGGGAAAGCTTACAACATTGCATAGCTTTCTGGTTCCTTTAAAAGATTCAGATGGCCAAGTTTCTAATGTTTACACATTGATTGAAGATATTACGGAACGCAAACGTTCCGAACGCATACAAAACATATTATTTAAAATATCCAATGCTGTAAATTCGACAGAAAGTCTTGAACAATTAATTGCTTATATACGCAAGGAATTAGGAACAATTATTGATACCACTAATTTTTATCTGGCCCTTTACGACGAAAAAACAAACAGCTTAACTTTGCCATTCTTTGCCGATAAATACGACAACTACACGAAGCTACCCGCTGAAAAAACAATTACACGCTATGTAATCGAAACCAAAACTTCTTTACTTGCCGATTTAAGCGATCTCGAAAAACTGGAGCAAGAGGGATTGATAGCGCGTCACGGCGCTGATTCTTTAATTTGGCTAGGCGTGCCGCTCAAAGTGGAAGGTGAAGTAATTGGCGTTCTTGCCGTTCAAAGCTATACGGATAAAAATGCCTATGGCGAATCGGATAAAAAAATGCTTGAATTTATTTCAGACCAAATTAGCGTAGCCATATACCGAAAAAAAGCAGATGAGCTTATCAATAAAAGCGAAAAGCGCTTTAATCTTGCTATGAGAGCATCAAATGACGGACTCTATGATTGGGATTTCCTAACCGATGAAGTCTACTATTCTTCACGATGGAAAAATATGCTGGGTTATTCAGATGAAGAACTCCCAAATGAATTATCTGTTTGGAAAAAATTAAGCCATCCACAAGAAAGAGACTTGTCTCTAGTCTCACTTCAAGAAGCCGTTAAAAAGAAGGTTGAACGATATAATGTAGAGTTTAGGATGAAACATAAACTCGGACATTGGGTCAATATTTTATCTCGTGCACTAATCATTTACGACGAGGAAGGTCGTGCAATTAGAGCGGTTGGAACACATTCCGATTTAACAGAAGATAAAAAAGCGGCACAAGATTTAAAAGAAGCCAAAGAAAAAGCAGAGGAAAGTGAATGGCAATTACGTTTGAAAAACGAAGAGCTTAACAATAAAAATACGTTTATACAAACTATCCTTGATAAGCTTCCAATTGGTTTAGCTTTAAATAAAATTGATGGCGGAGACGCCACTTATATGAATAAAAAATTCGAAGAAATCTACGGCTGGACTACTAAAGAAATTGACTCTATCGAAAGTTTCTTTGAAAAGGTTTATCCGGATGAAGAATATCGAAATCAAATCATGGAACGAATTATGGCCGATATCAACTCCGGCGATCCGAACAGATTGCATTGGGAAAATATATTTATCACCAGAAAAGACGGCTCAAAAGGTGTGGTTAATTCGGTAAACATCTCTTTAAAAGAACAAAACACCATGGTTTCGACGGTTATGGATATCACCGACCTCTACCAAATACAGAATGACCTTGTAAAAGCCAAAGAAAAAGCAGAAGAAAGCGACCGTTTAAAATCGGCCTTTCTGGCCAATATGAGCCACGAAATCCGAACCCCAATGAATGGAATATTAGGATTTACTTCTTTACTTAAAGAGCCAGACTTAACTAGCGATGAAAAAGATAGTTACATTAAGATTATAGAAAAAAGCGGGGCTCGCATGCTCACAACCATCAACGATATAGTTGATATTTCGAAAATAGAAGCCGGACAAATGGAGATAAATTATTCCGATTTTAGTTTAAATAAACAAATCGAATTTCTCTACTCGTTTTTCAAACCCGAAACAGATAAAAAAGGGATAAAACTTTCGTTCCATACCGCCTTGGCCAATAATGAAGACCGCATTCACAGCGACCTTGTAAAAGTCAATGCCATTTACACCAATTTGATTAAAAATGCCATAAAATATTCGCACAAAGGAAGCATCGAATTTGGCTATCAAATAGAAGAATCGGATAGAATACCTATGATTCAGTTTTATGTAAAAGATTGCGGAATTGGAATTCCCAAAGAAAGACAAGAGGCTATTTTCGAACGCTTTGTGCAGGCTGATATCGAAGACAAACAAGTGTATGAGGGATCGGGACTAGGTTTGGCTATTTCTAAAGCTTATGCAGAAATGCTAGGTGGTAAAATCTGGTTAGAATCCAAAGAAAAGCAAGGTTCGCAGTTTTATTTTTCAATCCCCTACCGCAAAGAAAATAAAACCATACAAAACGAGCAAGATTTAATAACGGATGCTTCTATTGTAGAAGAAAAAAGAAAACTTCATATTTTAATTGCTGAGGATGATCTGACTTCAGGTATTTATTTAAACACGTTACTAAAAAACCTGGCAAAAGAGATTCATATTGTTAAAACAGGTAAAGAAGCCGTGGAAGCCTGTAAAAAAAATAAGGATATCGATTTAATCCTTATGGATATTAAAATGCCCGGTATGAGTGGGTATGAAGCAACGCGACAAATCAGGACTTTCAATAAAAACATTGTTATTATTGCGCAAACGGCTTATGCCTTATCAGGCGATAGAAAATTGGCTATTGATGCGGGATGTAACGAATACATTACCAAACCCATAAATAAAAAAGGATTATTGGAGCTCCTGTGGAAACATTTTAAGTAGCCCAAGTAAAACGCGGAAAAACAAGCGGAATAGAATCCATTGCAGCAACTTAAAAGTGATTGTAAATCCACCGCTAATAGCCCGTTGTTTTACCGCTTAAGAATTCCGGTTTTAAAACACCGGACGATATAATCTTTAGCTAACAAACGCTTCTCTATAGCTAAAATAGCTCGTTATTTTAGTAATACTATAATATTTTGTTATAGTGGATAATTAGCTTATGTGCTCTATTTTTGTAGTACCTAAACAATTACGCTAGATTTGTCGAAAAAATGAACATCATGGTATTAACTATTTTATTTTTAGGATTTTTGTTTGGCGGAATATTACACTATGCAAAGCTGAACAAATACAATGTAATTAGTGGATTAGCCACACTCGAAAACCTAACGGTCGCCAAAGCCATTGCACTAACAATCGGTATTGGAGTCATTCTTCTCAATGTCGAAATCGGTTTAGGCTTTGCCTCCTATCACATTAAACCATTGCTCTTGGTTGGCATTATGTTGGGCGGATTTATTTTTGGTATCGGTATGGCCATTTTGGGTTATTGTCCGGGAACACTTGCCGTTTCTCTCGGCGAAGGATCTATGGATGCACTTTTTGGAATTTTGGGCGGACTCGTAGCAGGTATAGTGTATACGCTATTATTGCCCTATTTCAATGGATTCTTAGGACCTAATTTGGGAAATATCTCCTTATTTTCTTTAATCGGCACGGCACCTATCCTTTTTTATTTTCTGGTATTTCTTATCGGAGCCGCTTTTATAGGCGCTGCATTTTGGCTCCATAAATTGGAGAAAATAAAAGATATGAAATGGTTCTATGCCGGAATTGGTTTGGCCGTACTCAATACAATCATTTTCTTGAGCGGAGTCAGTAATCGGCCAATGGGAGCTTCAACTTCTTATCCTTATGTCGCCGACTTAATGACTTGTACAACAAGCAACGACTATTTTGCACAAATTAAGAGCCCGGGCAATTGGGAATTGTTTTTCTTGGCAGGTGCTTTTTTAGCCGGTTTGGTTTTTTCATTATTAAAGAAAGAATTCAAGTTTATATTGATACACGCCAATTGGAAAAAGTATAAAGGGACTTCCTCTATCAATAGAATTTTTTGGTCTTTTGTTGGTGGATTTATTTTAATTATTGGAGCAAGAATGGCAGGAGGATGTACCAGCGGTCATATTATTTCCGGGGGTATGCAATTAGCTATTAGCAGTTTAATATTTATGGTCTTTGTTTTTGCCGGTTTGCTTATCACCGGAAAACTATTCTATAAATAAACCAAGCTTTTCAATAGAAGAATGCCCTAAAATCGATTTGATTTTAGGGCTTTCTTTTAATTATCATAATCTCTATTCAAGTATAAGTGGAGCTCCGGCTGTTTTCAATTCATTTTCAAAAGCCGCTAATTTATCCATCACCAAGGCGTTTACTTTTGTTTCCAAATCAATCAACATTTTCTTTGCTATTTTCAAGTTTTCCTGATACATTTTTGTTGGTCCATAACTCGTTGAAAGTCCATTA
>JBFHQD010000073.1:0-13288 GCA_041592395.1 Bacteroidales bacterium
CGAGAAGCGCTAAGCTTGCGGCAAAATCCTCTAAAAAATCGCGTGTTCTACTATACAAATGCGGCTGAAATATACCGGTTAGTTTTTTATTGGGATACAATTCTTTAACGGACAAAATACTTGCTTTTAGCTCTTCCGGATGGTGCGCATAATCGTCGATATAAACCAAATCTTTTCGCTTGATAATATACTCCATCCTTCGTTTTACGCCTCTAAATGTAGCAAGAGATTTCTTTATTATTTCTGAATTTTCTCCATTTAAATGCGCTGCTGTAGCTGCAGCTAAAGCATTTTCAACGTTTAGCTTTCCGGGCATGCCTACGCTAACCTTTTCGATTTTTAATGATGGTCCTAATATTGTAAACTGATAATTTCCATCCCCCAATTGGAGATTTTCGATTTTAAAATCGGCATCCGCATGGTTCAAAGAGTAGGTATATACTTTTTGCTTGGTTTTGAGGTGTTTTTCCAATCCGAATTTAACTAGCAATTGCCCATTTTCCTGTATCTGATCGACAAATTTTTGAAAACTTTCGGCCAAACCTTGATGATTCGAATAGATGTCTAGATGATCGGCATCCATAGAAGTAATAAGGGCGATATTGGGGAATAATTGCAGAAAGGAACGATCAAATTCGTCGGCTTCTACAACTAAGTTCGGACTGTTTTCGTTGATAATCAAATTGCTGTTGTAATTGCTTGCAATCCCACCCAAAAAAGCATTACAGCCTGTTCCGTTATTTAAAATGTGCGCGGTCATACTGCTAACCGTCGTTTTGCCATGAGTTCCGGCAATGGCGATACAGTTTTTATCGCGACTAAGGATACCCAAAACCTGACTGCGTTTTAAAAGTGTAAAGGCATTGGCTTTAAAGTAATTGAATTCTTTATGAGTTGCCGGTACTGCTGGCGTATAGATAACAAGTACTTGATTCTTGTTTAAGAAAGCAGGGTTTATTTTTTTAAGATCATCTTCAAAATGAATATCCGCCCCCTCATTTTCGAGCAATTGTGTGAGGGGAGAAGCTGTTCGGTCGTAACCGGCCACGATTTTGTCATTTGCCATAAAATACCTGGCCAAGGCGCTCATTCCGATGCCGCCAATTCCTAAAAGGTAGATATGTGTAAACTGACTTATATTCATTCGATTAGCTTTAATACTTCGTGGGCAATTTCAATATCGGCATTTGGCTTTGCAAATTGAACAATATTTTTTCTAAGCATTGCTAGTTCTTGCTCGTTTTGTAATAATTTTTTACAAATATCAAAAAGCGTGTCGGTAGCTTCATTATTTGGTATCAAAATAGCCGCATTTTTATCAACCAAGCTTTGCGCATTTTTTGTTTGATGATCTTCTGCAGCACTAGGCAGGGGAATAAAAACACAGGCTTTTGCTGTCGCACTTAATTCTGAAATGGCAATAGCTCCGGCACGCGAAATTACTAAATCGGCTGCGGCATAGGCTAAATCCATTTCGCTTATAAATTGATGCGCTTTAATATTCTCTGAATGATATTCTGCAATTTGCTTTTTTGCATCTTCAATACCCGTTATTCCGGTTTGCCATATCAATTGAAAATCTGCTTTTGCCCATAAATCGAAATGGGCAAGTAGGGCTTGATTTATGGCTCTGGCGCCTAAACTCCCACCTACTAGTAATATGGTTTTTTTATCCGAAGAAAGTCCAAAATGCTGGAGTGCCTGTTCTCTTTTCCCTTCGATTTGGATGATGTGTTTTCGGATGGGATTCCCGCTTTCGATAATTTTATTTTCAGGGAAAAACCGATCCATATCGGGATAGGCAACGCAAATTGTTTTTGCTTTTTTTGCCAATAGTTTGTTCGTAACACCCGGATAGGAATTTTGCTCTTGTATCAGTGCCGGAACTTTTCTCCGACTCGCCATATAAAGTGTTGGACCGCTTGCAAAACCACCAACTCCGACAACAACATCGGGTTTAAAAGTTTTAATTATGTTGCCGGCTTTACACAAGCTGCTGATTAATTTAAAGGGAAATAACAGGTTTTTTACACTTAAACTGCGCTGAAAACCACTTATCCAAAGGCCTTTTATTTGAAAACCGGCCGCCGGCACTTTTTCCATTTCCATTTTATCTTGTGCTCCAATAAAAAGGAAATTGCTCTTGGGATGAATTTTTTGAATGGCTTGTGCTATAGCAATAGCAGGAAAAACATGGCCGCCGGTTCCGCCGCCACTTATTAAAACATTGATATTTCTGTTTTCCTCTATCATTCTATTTCTGAATTAACTGCACTTATTTCGATATCCGATCCTGCTTTTATACTTTGGATCATTCCTAAAGCCATCGATGTGAATACAAACGAGGTTCCCCCTGAGCTTAATAGGGGCAAGGGCTGTCCGGTAACAGGAAGTAAATTCACGGCTACTCCCATATTAACCATCGCCTGAAAAACAATGTTAAACATCAAACCGATGGCCAATAAGGCCCCAAAATTGGTGGAGCTGTGTTTGGCTATAACAAGCGCTCGGAAAAAGAGAGCTAAGTATAAAAAAATCAGGATAAAACCGACAATAGTACCATATTCTTCAATAATGATGGCGTAAATAAAATCGGCATGAGCCGATGGTAGAAAGGCGCGCTGACTGCTTTTTCCCGGTAGTTTTCCTACAATTGGGTTTGAGGCGATGGCAATTTTTGCTTGTAATACCTGATAGTTGGCTTCGGGATCGCCTGATTTAAAATCTTCTATTCTGCTCACCCAAGTATCAAAACGTGGAATGATATTGGGATTGACTTTTACCAACAAAAAGGCAAAAGCGGCAATAACAATTCCACCGCCTACAAGCGTTAAAATGTATTTTGATTTTACACTTCCCATAAGCATCATATAAAATGCAGAAACAAAAATTAAGGCTGCCGTCGAAAGGTTGGATTGCAAAACCAGAACCGTTATGAGTAAAGTGGGCGTAAAAATATGAAGAATCACATATTGGTTTACTATTTTTTTACTCTCCAAATTTTTCTTGGGAAGTTTGCTCAAAGCTCGGGCTAAATAAGTGAGAAGGACAATTTTAGCAAAGTCTGAACTTTGAAAGCTAATGTTAATTCCGGGAATCATTAACCAACGACTGGCGTTATTGATATTTGTTCCTTGTAAAGTAGTGAGTAATAAGATGGGCACAACAATCCAAATGAGCAGCTTACTTCCAACACTAAAATAGGTAAATTTTATACGGTGCATCAGATACATAACTACAAATCCGATGGCAACAATACCTATTTGTTTGAATAAATACTGAATGGCATTATTGTCTTCTTGTCTATAGGCCAGATATCCTGAAGCACTATAAACAACCGCAAGCGACAGCATGGAGAGTAAGATATAAATTCCCCAAATAACGCGATCTCCTTTTAGCTGCAGGCCGAGATTACTCATTTTTTACAATTCGTTTACAGCATCAATAAAACGATTTCCTCTTTCTTCGTAGTCTTCAAAAAGATCGAAGCTCGCACAAGCAGGCGAAAGAAGAACAACATCACCGGGATTAGCCAATTTATTCGACTCTTCCACAGCTTCGGCAGCACTGTAAGTTTGGATGATATTCGGAACTATTTTACCGAAATGCTCAATGATTTTTTGATTATCAAGCCCAAGGCAAACAATAGCTTTTACACGGTTCTGAACCAAGCTGTCGAGGGAACTGTAATCGTTGCCCTTGTCTTTTCCACCGGCAATCCAAACAATAGGTCTTCTAATGCTATCCAAAGCAAAATAAGTACTGTTCACATTGGTGGCTTTCGAATCGTTGATAAACTCAACGCCTCCAATAGTGGCAACAGATTGCATCCGGTGGTCGATGTTTTGGAATTCGGCCAACGAGTCTTTAATGCTTTGATTTCTAATGTTCTGTAATTTGCTTGCAACACCTGCTGCCATCGAATTGTAGATGTTGTGTTTTCCCTGAAGTGCTAATTCTTTTAGTGTCATAGTAAAATTGTCCTTATTTATGTTGATGTTTAAATTTTCTTTCTCTAAAAAGGCTCCTTCGACGAGTGTTTTGTTTTCTAGCGTAAAAGGAATAAGCCTGATATTTAATTTTCTCTTTGCCAATTCCTGCTTAATTACAGGGTCATCGGCGTTGTAAATCAGATAATCTGAAGGATTCATATTTTGAAGTATCCTGAATTTGGATTGCGTGTATTTCTCGAAACTGTTTTCGTATCGGTCTAAATGATCAGGCGTGATATTGGTAAGTATGGCCATATCAGCCTTAAATTTGAACATCCCATCGAGTTGAAAACTGCTGATTTCTAAGATGTAGATATCGAAATTGTATTCCGCCACTTGCCAAGCAAAGCTTTTTCCGATATTTCCGGCCAATCCAACATTTAAACCTGCATTTTTAAACAGATGATAGGTTAGTAGTGTTGTAGTCGTTTTTCCGTTACTGCCTGTAATGCAAATCAATTTCGCCTTCGTAAATCGGGCTGCAAATTCAAGCTCAGAAATAATCGGAATTCCGCTTTCACGTATGTTTTGAATGAGTGAAATATGATCGGGAATGCCCGGACTTTTAATTATTTCATCCGCTTCAGCTATTTCTGAAAAAGTATGTTGCCCTTCTTCAAATCTGATTTCATGATTTTTAAGAACTTTTTTGTAGCTTTCGGCTATCTTGTTTTTATCACTTAAAAAAACAGCATAGCCTTGTTTTGCCGCTAATATTGCTGCTCCGGTACCGCTTTCTCCTCCACCTAGAACAACTATTTTTTTCATCTGTTTATAATTTTATGTTTTGGCCAGATGGAACATCCTTAATAATCATTCTCGTGTGTGTTAAAATTGTCTATCATGGATGTTTCATCTACCTAAGTTTTAATGTAATTATGCTAATCAGCGCCAGCAACAGTCCGATAATGAAAAAGCGCATCACTATTTTGGGTTCTGAGTAGCCTTTTAATTGATAATGGTGATGCAAGGGCGACATAAGAAATATGCGCTTGCCTTCGCCGTATTTTTTCTTGGTATGTTTGAAATAAGCAACCTGAATCATTACCGATAAATTTTCCATAAGGAAAATTCCGGCCAAGACAGGAATGAGTAATTCTTTGCGTATGAGGATGGCAAAAACAGCAATGATTCCTCCCAGCGTGAGACTTCCGGTATCGCCCATAAAAACTTGAGCGGGATAGGTGTTGTACCATAAAAATCCAATGGTAGCACCCACGAAAGCACTGATGAAAATGGTTAATTCACCAACATTGGGGATATACATAATGTTCAGGTAATTTGAGAAAATAACGTTGCCGCTAACCCACGCCAGTAGCCCAAGAGTTGATCCAATAATTGCCGATGTTCCTGTCGCTAATCCATCGATGCCATCGGTTAAATTGGCTCCGTTAGATACGGCTGTTATGATTAAAATCACTAAGGGGATAAAAATAATCCAAGCCCATTGACTGGCTTCCGAACCCATCCAGCCGATTAGGGAAGCATAATCGAAATTGTTGTTTTTAAAGAAGGGAATAGTGGTTTGTGTGGAATGAATAGGTTTTCTGTTCAAAGTTTCGTTAGAAATGCTAAAGGCATTGCTTGTTTGGTCTACTTGTATTTCGCTTTTTATAACCGAAGCAGGCAATTGTTCTTTAATCGTAATATCGGGATGAAAATACATGGTGAGCCCAATAACTATTCCCAAAATAACTTGTCCAATGATTTTGAATCTTCCGGCTAAGCCTTCTTTGTTTTTTCTAAATATTTTGATGTAATCATCGATAAAGCCAATAAATCCAAGCCAAACGGTAGTGAATATCATCAAGATGATATAGATATTATCCAGTTTATTGAAAAGAAGAACAGGAATCAAAATGGCTCCAATTATGATCAGACCACCCATAGTGGGCGTTCCCTTTTTTTCCATCTGACCTTCCAAACCTAAATCGCGAATACTTTCTCCTACTTGTTGTCTTCTTAGATAATCGATTAACCTTTTACCGAAAACCATCGATATAGTAAGTGAAGTAATAGCTGCCATTCCTGCCCTGAAGGAGATGTATTGGAAAACACCGGCTCCGGGAAAGTTAAATTCGCTGTTGAGATAATCGAATAAATAATAGAACATGGCTTAGCGAGTTTTTTTTAATAAATTATTTATAACTTCTTTGTCGTCAAAGTGATAGCGTTTACCCTCGATTTCCTGATAATTCTCGTGACCTTTACCTGCAATGAGTACGATATCGCCTTTTTGAGCTAGGAAATAGGCGGTTTTTATGGCTTCATCGCGCTTAGTAATTGAAAGGCTGCGTTTTTGCTGTTCTTCATTCAATCCGGCTTGCATATCAGAAAGAATACTTTCCGGATCTTCGAAACGAGGATTGTCAGAAGTAAGAATCAATCGGTCGCTTAATTGGGCTGCAATTTTGGCCATCTCCGGCCTTTTGCTCTTATCTCTATTGCCCCCGGCGCCAACAACAGTAATAATCTTGTTATCTTTATATTGCAACTGATTTATTGTTTCCAGTACGTTTTTTAAAGCATCGGGCGTATGTGCGTAATCCACAATAACGATAATACCCTCCGGTGTTTGTTGATAGTCGAAGCGCCCCGAAACGGATTGAAGGTCGGACAATGCGGGCAAGACTTCTTCTTTGCTTTCGCCTAAAAGAATTGCTGCGCCGTAAATGGCCATCAAATTATAAGCGTTAAATTGGCCTACCAAACGACAGTAAATTTCGTTTTCGTCAATTTGCATATGTAAACCGCCAATTTGATTTTCGATGATTCTTCCTTTGAAAGTGGCTAGGCTTTTTAAACTGTAAGTATGCTGTTGAGCTTTGCAGTTTTGTAGCATCACCAAACCATTTTTATCATCGCTGTTGCTTAAAGCAAAAGCTGATTTTGGCAAAGCATCAAAAAATAATTTCTTTGCTTTTATATATTCAGGGACGGTTTTATGAAAATCGAGATGATCGTGTGTTAGATTACTAAATATTCCCCCTTTAAAATGGAGGCCGACAGTTCTTTTTTGTGCCAAAGCGTGACTGCTCACTTCCATAAAACAATGCGAACATCCGGCTTCAAGCATTTGGGCCAGCATTGCATTTAGCTGAAGCGCATCCGGAGTGGTATGTGTGGCCGGAAAACGTTGCGTATCAATTTTATTTTCGATTGTAGATAATAATCCGCAGCTGTATCCTAATTTCGTAAATAAAGCGTACAGTAAACTGGCAATTGTTGTTTTTCCGTTGGTTCCTGTAACGCCAATTAATTTTAGTTTTTCTGAAGGATTTCCATACCAATAAGCAGCTATTTGTCCTAAACTTTCCTGACTATCTTTTACTTGTATATAGCAAACCGCAGCATTTAGCTTTGCAGGAAAATCTTCGCAAACAATACAAGATGCCCCATTTTCAATAGCTTTCGCTATATAATCATGGCCATCGACTTGTGTTCCTCGCGTAGCTACAAAGAGGAAATCTTTTTCCACTTTGCGAGAATCGAAGGCCAATCCTTGAATAAATATATCGGTATTCCCGCTTATTTTTAAGGAGTCAATCGAAGTTAATATTTCTGCAAGTTTTATCATATTACGAAACGGATAAAGTGAGTGAAACAAGCATGTTTTTTTTGATTTTTGTTCCTGCAGCAACCGACTGCTTTACAACAAATCCTTTGCCTTCCAATTGGCAGCTAATCCCTAAATCTTCAAGGATATAGATGGCGTCTTTGGCCGTCATTCCCACTAGATTTGGAATACTCTCTTCTCGAATAATTCTCCGTCCAAAATTGATGGTATCTGAAGCCGAAAGACAAACGATCCATTCGTCGTTTGGATTTATCGAACATGGAATACTCATGGCATTGAAAACGGTTTTAAAGTCATTCTGATAACCGATTTTTGGTCTGGGAATAGTCGACGTATTCTCATGGTCGATATCTTCGAGTAAATCGGTGTTATTGGCGAAGATTTTATCTGATATTTCTTTGAAAACGGGCGCTGAAACGGCACTTCCATAATAGCTCTTTTCGCCGGGATCATTAATAACAACGATACAAGAATATTTTGGATTTGAAGCCGGGAAATAACCGGCAAAAGAAGCTATATAATTGCTTTTGTTATAGCCTTGATTTTTTTGCGCGATTTGCGCTGTACCTGTTTTTCCCGCTATCGAATAGGAATTGTTTCGGATATTACTTGCAGTGCCTCTTAATACAACACCTTCTAACATTTTCTGAAGCTTAGCCACGGTTTTAGGCGATGCTATTTGTTCGTTAAGAACGACAGGTTCAAAAGTCTTCAGACTCTTATTCATGGTCCGAATCTCTTTTACAAACTGAGGCTTCATCATTTTCCCGTTATTGGCAATGGCATTATAAAAGGTCAAGGTTTGCAAGGGTGTAATTTGCAATTCGTAGCCATGAGCCATCCACGGAAGTGTTATGCCCGACCAGGTTTTGTCGCTCGTATTTTTTATATAAGGTTTTGCCTCACCACTAATCGCGATGCCTAGTGATTTGTTCAGTCCAATTTTGTAAAGGCCATCGATAAATTTTTGGGGATTGTTTTTGTAATTATCTACAATTATTTTGGCCATACCCACATTCGACGATTCTTCTATTACCTCTTGAACACTGAGTATCCCATCTTTTATTTTGTGGGCATCATGGATGGTTTTGTTGTAATAAGTTACACTGCCGTTTTTGGTATCAATCGTATCGTCTATGTTAATTACGCCATCTTCTAGAGCGACTAAAAGTGAGGCGATTTTAAATGTTGAACCGGGTTCGGAGCTTTCGCCAATAGCATAATTATAATCTTCGTAGTAATTGTTGTATTTGTCTTTTCCTAAATTGGCTATGGCAAGTATATTTCCGGTTGCCACTTCCATAACGATTACACTGCCGTGATTGGCATTGTATTTACGGAGGCTGCGCAACAAAGCATTTTCTGCAATGTCTTGTATTTCGATATCAATTGTGGTTACGATATCATTCCCGTTTTTGGGTTCTGTTTCATTTGCCGGATCGATTGGCATCCAAAGTCCACCGGAAATTTTTTGCATCAAACGAGTGCCTTCGGTGCCTTTTAAATATTCGTTGTATGCGCCTTCAATGCCTACTTCATACTGTTTTTTATCATAATTGTAGATGCCAAGTGTTCTTTTTGCGAGCAAATTATAAGGTAAATCGCGCTTGTTGGTTTGTATCGGAATTAAACCTCCTTTGTTTCTTCCTAAGCGAAGAATGGGGAATTTTTTTAGCTTTTGATAATCATCATAACTGATGTTTTTCGCCAATAAATAATAGTAGTTTCCGTTTTTTCTAGCGTGAATAATCCCTTTTTTATAACTGGCAGCACTTTTGTCTTTTAAAAGGGCACTTAGGGCTTGCGAAAGACTGTCGATATTTGCATAAAAGAAATCGTTGGTTTTATTCGAAATTGGATCGAAACGAATTTCGTATTTGGGCGTTGTAACTGCTAAAAGCTTATTGTTGTGTGTATAAATATTTCCTCTTAAAGCCTCTATTTTAAATTCTTTTGTGCTGTGTTCAACGCCAGTTTTTCGGAGTTTTTCACCTTCTTTAATCTGAATATGCAACACTTTGAAAATAATACCCATACCAAAAAGCATGATGAGGAAATACATCACGTAAGAGGCTTTGAATATGGTGTTGCTTTTATTCATTTTATTTGTTTGCTTTATCGATAAAAATTTTCTTAGGAGGCGTAAGCGATTCTTGTAGTCCAAGATTCTTGACTTTGTCAGCAATCTGGGTTTGTCTTGTATTATCCATCAGTTTGGCTTTGATGGATATCGATTTTATTCGGAGTTCCTTTACTTCTTGTTTGTATTTGTCAATTTTGCGAACGGTGCTTTGTGCCCAGAAAGTGTTGGAAATAAAGAGGATAATCAAGAACAAGAGAAAAGCCATAAAAGGCAGCTCTTTTTGCGAGTTTTCCCCGGAAAATAAGCGGCCATCTAATAAGGGCTTGATATAAGTAGAGGCGAAATTTTTTCGCGTTTTCTTATGGCCTTCGCCTGATTCTATGTCTTTTTTAAAATCATTCATGGGTTCTGATAGCTATTCTGAGTTTTGCACTGCGTGCACGACTATTTGTTTCAATTTCATCTTCTCCGGCAACGAGGGGCTTTCTTGTCAGACTTTTAAAAGGAGATTGAACATTGCCATAAAAATCTTTTTCCTGCTTTCCTTCAAAATTGCCTGCTTTAATAAAATTCTTAACCAATCGATCTTCGAGCGAATGGTAAGACAGAAAGACCAAACGACCTCCCGGTTTTATCACTTCAACGCATTGTTTTAAAAGGCTTTCTAAAGCATCGAGCTCTTCGTTAACTTCTATTCTTAAAGCCTGAAAAACCTGCGCAAAAAATTTGTTTTCTTTATGTCGGGGAGCCAGTGATGCAAGGCAAGCTTTTAGTTCATCAACCGTGTTTATGGGCGTTGTGCTTCGCGTTTCTACAATGCGTTTTCCAATGCTGTAGGCGTTTTTTAATTCGCCATATAGGCGAAAAACTCGGGTTAAATCGTTTAAGGAATAGGTGTTGATAAGCGAAGCAGCAGTATGCTCGTTTCTTTTATCCATTCGTGCGTCTAGTTCGCCGTTGTAGCGGGTCGAAAAACCACGCTCCGGAATATCGAATTGATGAGAAGAAACTCCTAAATCAGCAATTAAACCATCTATTTGGCTGGCTTGATGTAAACGGAGAAAATTCTTTAAATATTTAAAGTTTTGATGGACAAGGGTAAATCGAGAATCGTCAAAGGCATTGGATAGCGCATCCGAATCCTGATCAAAAGCAATAAGTCGTCCTTCTTCCAACTGATCCAGTATTGCTTTAGAATGACCGCCTCCCCCAAAGGTAACATCCACATAAATGCCATTGGGCTGGATATTTAGCCCATCGACACTTTCTTTTAGCATGACCGGATTGTGATACATAAGCCCTGATTTTTACATCTCATCGTCGTTGGGGACATTCCCCATAACGTCCTCAGCAAGTGAACCAAAGTCGATTGACGGATCGTTTAGGACTTGTTCATAAAGGTCTTTATTCCAGATTTCAATTCGGTTTACCGAAGAAGCTAAAACAATTTCCCTTTTGATATCGCTAAACTTGACCAAATCTTTAGGAACTAAGATTCGGCCGGCACTGTCAATTTCCAAAGTCCGAACTCCTGCCATAAACATGCGGATGAAATCGACGTTTTTCTTTACAAAGCGATTTAGCTTGTTTACGCCCGCTATTTCTTGATTCCATTCGCTCATCGGATAGAGTTCCAAACATTTTTGGAAAACACTTCGTTTGATAATAAATCCTTCATTTATAATTGGTTGTAGTTGCTTTTTGAGCCCTGCCGGTAGCATCAATCGACCCTTTGCATCTACTTTACATTCGTATGTCCCAATTAGGTTTATCATCTAATACTTGCTATTTGAGTGTAAAAATACGCTTATATTTACCACTTTTTACCACTTTTTACCACATTGTTAATAAAAAGTTACATTGTTCATCAAAAAAAATAAAGCATATCAATTTAATATACAGATAATCAGGAAGGTAAGGCTTAAAGTTTTAATGTCTTGGTGGTGGAGCTGTTTATAACTTATAAAAGAAGCCTCTAATTCAGGAAGTGTATAGGCTTTTAGTAAATTATTATTTAATTTTGAGCTCCAATACAAGCGATTTATGATGAGCAAAAAAAAAGAAATTTCAGGTTTTATTGATGTGGAAAAAATAATTGCTTCGAAGAGCAAGGAAGCACTTAAATACACTCCGCGTTTTATTATATCTTATTTAAAACGGATTGTTCATCAGGATTATATCAACAATTTTTTAGATATTCACAAAGATAAATTCGGCTTGGATTTTGTAAAAGCAGTGCTTGATGAATTTCAGGTACGAATCCAAGTTCAAGGCCTAGAAAATATCAACCCTACAAAGAAATATATTATTGCTGCGACGCATCCTATTGGGAGTTTGGATGGTTTGGCTTTGATGCAAGAAATTGGAAAAATAAGACAGGATATTATCTTTCCGGTTAATGATTTGTTGATGAATCTACCTAATTTACAATCGCTTTTTATTCCTGTAAACAAGCACGGAAGCAATGTTGAGAATGCGCGTGTTATCGACAAAGCTTTTGCTTCGAACGTCATTATGCTTTATTTCCCTGCCGGTTTGGTTTCGCGCCGAAAAAAGGGAATAATTAAAGATTTGGAATGGAAAAAAACATTTATCAGAAAATCACGCGATTATCATCGCGACGTAATTCCAACCTATATTGAAGGTGTAAACAGCTCGTTTTTTTACACCTTGGCCAATTGGCGAGCTCGTTTAGGCATAAAAATGAATTTGGAAATGCTTTATTTGGCCGATGAAATGTTTAAGCAATTTGGTAAAGAAATAAAAATTATTTTTGGCAAGCCAATTCCTTATCAGACTTTCGATCGATCGAAAAAAGATTTGGCTTGGGCTGGTTATGTAAAAAAACAAGTCTATGCCTTACGTGATTAAGGTTTTAAATGAAAGGAGGAAACGCCATGCAAAATATTATACCAAAGGTTAGTCGAGCACAGCTTGATAAAGAGTTGACGAAAGATATTTTTTTTACGGATACCAATAACGGTGGAAACGAGCTGTATATTTTTAATGCTCACCAGCGACCTAATCTGATGCGCGAAGTAGCACGTTTGCGCGAAATTACTTTTCGCGAAGCGGGTGGGGGAACAGGTAAGGAAATGGATATCGATGCCTATGACACCTCCGAAAATCCTTTTGAGCAGTTGATTGTTTGGAATCCGACCGATAAGGAAATTGTTGGTGGCTATCGTTTTATTTGTGGAAATAAAATTCCGGTGGTTGATGGAAAAGTAAAAACACCAACTACCCAACTTTTTGAGTTTTCTCCTAAATTTATTAAGGATTATCTCCCCAAATCGATTGAGCTTGGAAGATCGTTTGTGCAACCAAGTTATCAACCTACCTATAATCTCAGAAAAGGCATGTATTCGCTGGATAATTTATGGGATGGTTTGGGCGCTTTGTCTGTAGAACATCCGGAAATAAAATACCTTTATGGTAAAATGACGATGTATACGGATTATGATGTTTATGCGCGAGATGTTTTACTCTATTTTTTAAGAAATTTTTTCCCGGATCCACAGCATTTGGTTTATCCCCGCGAAGGCATTACACCCAAATACCCGGATAAAGATTTTGAAAATTTATTTTCGGGAACTACATTTGAAGAAAACTACAAAATCTTAGTCAGAATCATAC
>JBFHQD010000074.1:0-13254 GCA_041592395.1 Bacteroidales bacterium
TTTGATACAGATGGACTGAATTGGTATTACGGATTTGGAGCCCATGTTGGTTTTTGGAATGGGAAAGATGTTGATTGGGCCGATGATAATGAATCGTATACCGTTCTTGGTATAGATGGAATTATCGGGTTGGAATACAATTTTAAAGATGTGCCTATCAATATCAGTCTCGATTGGAAACCGGCTTTTAATCTTATAGGCAACAGTGATTTCTGGGGAGATGGAGGTGCTTTTTCGATACGCTATATTTTCTAAGCGTAAATCAATTCGGTTTCTATTATTTTAGGAGATCGCTTTTTAACGCATTCCGATCTATTTTTCCGGACTTCGTTTTTGGAAATTTAGGAATAAATAAAATTTCTTTGGGTCGTTCAAAACGGCCCAAAACCGTATCTAAAGCTTTATTAATTTGGCTTAAACGCGAATCTTTTTCACCTTCAATTACCAAAACCAATTTTTCACCGAGCTTTTGGTCTAATTTTGAACTAAAGGCAAAATCAGAATCTATATACTTCGCTATTTTTTGTTCTAAAACTTCCGGTGATAATTTTATACCTCCTGAATTGATAACAAAATCAGCGCGACCTAAAAACCGAAATTGAGTAGAACTGAGCAATTCCACACTATCGTTGGTTTGGATTTTCTCTTTTTGAATATAGGGAGCAGAAATGCACAAACAAGCCTTGTCGTTCACACTAAACTGAACCCCATCTAAAGCCTGAAAATAATTTGTTTTCTGCTTGCCGTTTAATGCCTGTAAGGCAATATGGGTAATGGTTTCGGTCATTCCGTAAGTCGACCAAAATTCGGATTCCAAATCCTGCAATTTTTCAATACTATCTTGCCGAATGGCAGCGCCACCAATGATAATTTTGGATATAAGATTCAACACTTTAGCCTTCGTTTTCAATGCCGCTTCCAATTGCAATGGCACAATTGCCGCAAACGTATAAGTCTTTGTATTTAACAATAACGCATCGCTTTGCGGCGCCCTATAATGCAAATCAAATCCTCCAACAAAAGCACGAACCAACATCATTTTTCCAGCGATAAACTCAGCAGAAAGACAAAGTAAAGCCGTTTTTTGTTCGTATAAATTAAAAAAAGAATTGGTGGCCAAAGCGCTGGCTACCATTTTATCTTTCTCAATTTGTATGGTCTTGGGTTTTCCGGTAGAACCGGAAGTTTTAACCCAAACAAAAGAATCTCCATTTAACCATTCCAAAACAAACGAGAAAATGAACTTTTCCCAGTCAGCACACTTTGCATCTTGCATTTTTCGCTTGGCTAAAAGCAACAACTCCGAACGAGAATACTTGATTCCATTCAGTTTTAAAGTATTGTATGTGGTCCAAGAGTACTTCACGACTGCCATTTCAATGTATCCAATTTCCAATTCATTTCTGAAAGATGCCAAAGCTTAGCCTCTTTAATTTGCAATGGACTTTCTATATTATTCGTAAACAATTGACCGGTTCCTAAGCCTTGATAATTAGGATTTGCGAGTGAATAAGTCCATTGTGCAATCGCATTTAAACCAATATTACTTTCCAGTGCAGAGGTAATCCACCAAGGAATCGATCGCATTTCAGCCAAACGAATCCATTCTTCAGAAGCACTAAAACCACCCAATAGCGCCGGTTTTAATATAATATATTGAGGATGAATCTCATCCAATAGTTTTTCTTTAGCCGCGCGATCTAATACCCCAATCAATTCCTCATCAAGAGCAATAGGAATAGGCGTTTTAGAACAAAGTTGCGCCATTTGCTCTATTTGTCCCTGCCGAATAGGTTGCTCAATAGAATGTATCTGATATTTTTCCAAAGCATGGAGTTTATCCAAAGCTTCATCCGCATTAAATGCGCCATTGGCATCCACACGCAATTCCAAAACATCCGACGAAAATACCGATCGTATGGCTTTGAGCAAATCCAGTTCATCGTCAAAATCAATAGCACCTATTTTAAGTTTTAAACAACGAAAATTTTGATCTATCTTTTTTTCGATTTGTTCTTTCATAAAGCGCTTCTCTCCCATCCAAATCAATCCATTGATAGGAATCCCATTTAATCCTTGCGTAAAATTGTTTGAAAAAAGCACGCGTTTGCCACCTTTTATAAAATCGAGAAATGCCATTTCCAGTCCAAATCGAATGCTGGGCCACTCCAATAATTCAATGGAAAGATTTCTTAAATAATATTTAGGTCTTTCGACGAGTTTATTCAAAATTGCTTCGTAATCGCTTTTATCGTCATAACTCAAACCACGAAAAAGATTACATTCACCAATACCAAAAACCTGAGGTACAGCATCATCCCACACTTTCAAAAAATAGGTGTTTTTCGATTTTAAAACTCCGCGTGAGGTTCCGGCGGCTTGCTTAAAATTCAGTTTATATTTTTTCCATTCCAGTTTCAGCATCGTCCCATATTTTAATCAAAAATAGAACCTTTCTATTAGAATAACCAACAATCTAAACATTCCGTTTTAAAAAGCGCACTGCAAAAGCAAGGAAAGTTTGTTTTTAGAATAAAACTGAATAAGCATGCTTCCTGAAAAGTCCTAAAAAAAACGTATTTTTGCCTTAATAATTAACTTAACAAATAACGATATGGAAAATATAGCTTGGGGTGAATTGCCCTTTGGATATTTTAAAACAGATTATAATGTTCGCACTTATTTCCGTGATGGCAAATGGGGCGAAATGGAAATTTCTTCTTCTGAAACCATCAATATACATATGGCCGCAACAGCATTGCATTACGGTCAAGAAGCTTTTGAAGGCTTAAAAGCTTTTCGCGGAAAAGATGGTAAGATTCGTTTATTCCGTTGGCAAGAAAACGCAAAACGTATGCGTAGCTCCGCTCAAGGAATTATGATGGCCGAGGTACCTGATGACCTTTTTTATAAATCAATCACTACGGCAATAAAAATGAACGAGCGCTTTGTTCCTCCTTATGGAACCGGTGCCAGTTTATACGTCCGTCCCCTGTTGTTTGGTAGCGGACCTCAAGTTGGGGTTAAACCTGCCAACGAATATATGTTTTTGGTTTTTGTAGCTCCGGTGGGGCCTTATTTTAAGGCAGGATTCAAACCCGTAGATATTCAACTCGTTAGAGATTACGACCGTGCTGCGCCACTCGGAACAGGTCATATTAAAGTTGGAGGAAACTATGCCGCTTCTTTACGGGCAGCCGATCGCGCGCATAAAGAAGGTTATGCTTCCGTATTGTTTCTTGATGCCAAAGAAAAAAAATACATCGACGAAGCCGGACCGGCCAATTTCTTCGGAATTAAGGGCAATAAGTATATCACACCGGACAGCGGAACCATTCTGCCTTCTATAACAAATATGAGTTTAAGGCAAATTGCAAAAGATATTGGATTAGAAGTTGACCTTCGTTCAGTAGCTGTTGAAGAGCTGGGATCATTCGATGAAGCCGGAGCTTGTGGTACTGCCGCCATTATCTCTCCTATTGGAAAAATTTACGATCGCGCGGAGAAAAAGACTTATACTTATTCCAAAGATGGAAAAGTTGGACCTATCTCTCAGAAGCTATACAACACTCTTTTAGGTATTCAATTGGGTGAGCTTGAAGATAAGCACAATTGGAATACGATACTCAGCTAAAAGCGTATTTACAGAAAACCGTTTGTATTAATTTACAGGCGGTTTTTTTATGTATTTAAAGTTTATTTAGAATTAATCCATATTGTATATTTTTTATATATTTGCAAACGTAAATAAGGTATTCATTTTATTCAGTAACTAACTGATAATAAGATAAAACAAATAAAGATGGCGAAATTTGAAGTTGTCATGCCCAAACTGGGTGAAAGTATAATAGAAGCAACAATTACAAAATGGTTGAAAAATGTCGGTGATCCTATCGAAGAAGACGATGCCATTTTAGAAATTGCTACAGATAAAGTAGATTCCGAAATTCCTTCGCCTGTGGATGGCGTTTTGACTGAAACATTTTTTGAAGAAGGTGATGTAGTGGCCGTTGGGGCTGTAATTGCTGTTATCAATACAGAAGGTGAAGAAGCAGATAGTAAAAAAGATGCTGAAGATGCTCCTGAAATAAAAGCAGAGCAAATCAATAAAGAAATTGAAGAAGTTGTTGTTGAAGTTGCAGATACAGATTCTGACTTCAAATCTTCAGATCGCTTTTACTCTCCACTTGTAAAAAGCATTGCTAAAGAAGAAAATATCTCCTTTGAAGAATTGGAAAAAATTGCGGGCAGTGGTAAAGCAGGGCGCTTGACCAAACAAGATATTCTAAACTACCTCGAAAACAAAGGCAAAGAAAAAGCTGCGATAGCAACTGTTCCACCAACGAAACCCGTTAAATCAGCTGGCGAAAATATTTCGGTTGCTAGTGGCGACCGTGTTGAAGAAATGGGACGCATGCGTAAACTCATTGCCGATCATATGGTTATGTCGAAGCAAGTTTCGCCTCATGTCACTTCATTTATCGAAGCCGATGTTACAAAAATCGTTAACTGGCGCAAAAAAGTTAAAGACGGTTTTCAAAAACGAGAAGGCGAAAAAATTACTTTTACGCCCATTTTTATTGAAGCAACGGCCAAAGCCTTGCGCGATTTTCCTGCCTTGAATGTTTCGGTTGATGGAACTAAAATAATCTACCGAAAAAATATTCATATCGGAATGGCCGCCGCATTGCCTGATGGAAATTTAATTGTTCCCGTTATTAAAAATACAGATCAAAAGAATTTAATCGGCATGGTAAAAACGGTTAACGATTTAGCAAGCCGTGCTCGTGCCAATAAATTAACTCCTGACGAAATTAGTGGCGGAACCTTTACGGTTACTAATTTCGGAAGTTTCGACAGTTTAACCGGAACCCCAATTATCAATCAGCCGCAAGTTGCTATTTTAGGTCTTGGAGCTATTGTTAAACGTCCTGTAGTAATTGAAACTCCTGAGGGCGACACTATCGGAATCAGAAGCATTATGATGCTTTCCCTAGCCTACGACCACCGCGTTGTTGATGGGGCGCTTGCAGGATTATACTTGAAACGTCTGCGCGAATACATCGAAAACTTTGATGTAAACCAAAGCATTTAAATAGTGACTATTTTATTAACAAAGCCGGATAAGCCAATTCTTATTCGGCTTTTTGGTTTCTTCTAAAAAAGGAAAAACCTACCTTTGTCCCATAAAAAAATTAGAATGGAATTAAAACTAAAACGCCCAATTGCTTTTCTCGATTTAGAAACTACCGGAATTAAAGTGGCCTCCGATCGTATTGTAGAAATCAGCATTGTAAAAATTCATCCCGATGGCAAAAAAGAAATAAAAACCAGAAGGGTAAATCCTGAAATGCATATTCCGGAAGAAACTTCGGCTATTCATGGGATTTTTGACGAAGATGTAAAAGACGAACCCACTTTTAGACAATTGGCAAAAGGCTTATATCAGTTTCTAAACAATTGTGATTTAGCTGGTTATAACTCTAATAGATTTGATATTCCTTTATTGGTAGAAGAATTTTTACGCGCTGATATCGATTTCGATATTGAAAACAGAAAGTGCATCGATGTTCAAAATATTTTCCATAAAATGGAGCAAAGGACATTGGTTGCTGCTTATAAATATTACTGCGGCAAAGACCTAGAAAATGCGCACAGTGCAGAAGCGGATACCCTAGCCACTTATGAAGTCTTAAAAGCCCAGTTGGATCGTTACGAAGGTGTGGAGTTTAAAGATAAATCAGGACAAGTTAGCGTACCTATTGTCAATGATATCAATGCTTTGGCGGAGTTTTCAGAAGTCAATAAATCAGCCGATCTCATTGGTTTTATTATTTACAATGATCAAGGCGAAGAAATAATCAATTTCGGGAAACATAAAGGCAAACTCGTTAGTGAAATTTTCAGTAAGGAATCATCTTATTACGATTGGATGATGAAAGGCGATTTTCCATTATCCACAAAAAAAGTAATCACCAAATTAAAACTAAAAAGCAGTAATTTGGGCAATATGAAATTGTTTTAAAACCAAGAAAACCGAAACCATGAAAATCATTTGCATAGGACGAAATTATATCGATCACGCTAAAGAATTAAATAATCCCGTACCCCAAAAACCGGTGTTTTTTATGAAGCCGGAGACTTCGCTTCTACAAAAAAACAATCCGTTTTTCTATCCCGATTTTTCTGAAGACATCCACCACGAGGTGGAAGTAGTTGTAAAAATCAATAAAGTGGGAAAACATATCCTCAAAGATTTTGCAAAAAATTATTATGAGGAAATAGGCTTGGGAATCGATTTTACGGCTCGCGATTTACAAGCGGCAGCCAAAGCGAAAGGACTTCCCTGGGAAATTGCAAAAGCTTTTGATCATGCGGCACCCATTGGTAAATTTCTTCCAAAAACGCATTTTGCTGATATTCAGAATATCGACTTTAGCTTAAAAATAAACAACGAAATTCGTCAAGTAGGAAATACGAAAGATATGCTATTTACGATTGACGAAATCATTGCTTATGTCTCTCAATATGTAAGTTTAAAAATTGGCGATCTCATTTATACCGGTACACCAGCCGGAGTTGGCCCTGTTGAGATTGGCGATCGACTTCAAGGATTTATGGGAGATGAAGAATTATTTAATTTCGAAATTAAATAGTCCTCACCTACCAAATCAATAAATAGTTTGTACTAAAAAATTTCTCCGCCTTAAACGAAGCACAAAAGACTTTTTATCCGTCATACAAAAAACCATAAAAGGCAAATAGCATCAGCCCGAAATTTCAGACTAATGCTATTTTAGAGGAACAAACTTTATTACATATATCAATCCGTTATGGATAATTTCATTGTTTTCTGAAGCGTTGGAGTTTCAAAATTGATTAAATAAATTCCTTTGCTATAGGTAGTTAGATCAATTCGTTGCATAGAAGACCCTTCGTTGGCCGTTCCTGCAAAAGTGGTGACCAATCGACCATTTATATCCATAATTTTTATGGTATACTCTTCTTTCATGGATAAATCGAAAAGCAAGTTTACATATGTCCTTGCCGGATTTGGAAATAGATTAAACTGTGATTCTTCGATGAGCCCGGACACATCAATTTTTGCCTCACTTTTCATTCGTGTACTTTGTGCCAACTCGCCAAACGAAATTATCACATCTTCTTTATTCCAATTGTTAGCTATAAAGGGCACATCAGCACCATTGGCATCACGAACAATAATCTGTTTAATTTTATCGCCATGTTCAATGATTAAACTCAAATCCAGTGCCGGTGATTGCTCCGATTTCAAATCAATGCTTAGCACATCATTATCGATAGAATAATCAAAATCAAGGGCTTTTCTATCCAACCAATAATCGCCATAATCTTCAAAATTATAGGTAATCACGCTTTCGGGTATACTTGCCAATAATCCCTGCAAAGCTTGCAATTTCCACTCCCTATTCGGAGAAATCAATAAAGTTGTTGGCGCATTGTTCGCGTTGTTTTTGCTAATCACCTCTTTCCATATATTTACCACCTCATCCAAATTTGTTTCTATTAATTTATCTGTAGAAGACATATCTGTCAAGGTTAAAGGCAGTTCCAGTACGTTTGTTTGCGTACCGCTAAAGGCTTTGTTCGTTCTCTGGAAAAAAGGGAAATTTGTTAAAACATCATTGGCGTTCAAAGAAGAATTAAACGCATAACCCAAGTCGTCTAAAACATTGGCTAATCGGATATTAAATGCCATTGCACCTGATCGGAACGAACGGACATTGGCGTTTAAATCTGAATTTAATAAATCGCGCGAAACTTCCAACTCCCCATAAAGAGTACCCCCTGTTGTAAATGATCCATTGTAAATGGGTTGATAATTGAACTGATTATTTCCGGGCGTGCCTATTGGAAAAACACTTGTACTTGCAAAATCTGGCGCATGCGAAACGGAATGACTTCCAATTGTATGATTTCGATCGAGCAATTCCTGAAGCTGTTCAAAATTTGCTTCCTCATAATAGGCACTCATATATTCGTCTTTATTGTAATGCGTTGTTACAAAATAATGAGCGCTAATGCCTTGAATAAATTCCCAATTCGAAAAATAAGGCATCGTTGCGATTATTTTCCTTGAATCGACATCGTGCGTAATTAGCAAGGCGGAAGTGGACGTACCCGGTGAAGTATGCTTGTAAACTGCCACTTTCTGATTGTCTGTAAATATTGCTCTTAATACGAGCATAAACACATCGGAGGTCGGCTCAAAACCATTGGAGTAGCTTCTTTGCGTACTGTAATCTTTATTCATTAGATTCCGTAAAATGACATCTTTCCACTCTACTCCAAAAGCATAGGCTTTTCCTTTGCTATAATCATTACGACTAAGGGCAACACTGTGATCTTCAAATTGAGCCAATGTTTTGGCATGTTTAGTTTGATATCCTTGTGTATTCACTGATTTATAGTAATTTGGATCAGCAAGAGGTATCTTTTCTTCCAGGGGATCGTCGATCCATTTGAGTTCAACAATCTTTTTATCTGACCATTCAATGGTATAACGATTGTTATTAAATTGAGATTCTGAAATACCGAACAAATCAAATAAAGCCGGATTTTCTACACCTTGAGCTATTAGAATTCCACCGTTGTGTACATAGGTCTCTAAGATTGCAATTTCATCACTGGTAATCGTATGCGCTGTCAAGGCAGAAGTCACTAGCACAAAATCCATTTTTGTGGCCAACTCGATATTATCGGTTACGGTATAAGGCATACCTGCTACATCGGCCATTTGAATTACACTTGCATAATTTTCCTTATCAAATTCATTGTTTCTGAGGCTGTTGTCTAAAATAGCCAAGCGATGCGCACTTCCGTCGGTAGGCCATTCCTGATCCGGATCTTTTACTAAACTGTATGTCAGAACATTAGACTGACCTTCAAAAATCGCAATAGGAATAGAATCGGAACTGAGGTAACCGTTTCTTTCGATAATTACTTTTAAATCCAAACGATGACCGGCTTGTGTTGTTTCTAGTCGAACACTTGTACTTTCCTGACTTTCAGCATCCATTAATAAATCGCCATTCAAATAGGCACTGACTTTTAGTTGATCAAGATCAATACCGGTTTCACTATCATTTGCTGTAATATCCAACTGATATAAATAGCTTATCAAAGTATTCTGGGTTGTCTTCACATTTTCATGTTCTGCCAAAATAGTGCTTAGTTCTCTAAAATCCTCATATTCGTTTTTAGCTGATTTGAGGATAATATCCAAAGAAGAACGGCTAGCCGTAAATACTAAAGTATCCAAAGCGTTAGAACCTGTATTTCCAGAGGCAATTAAGGTAGAATCAGTCGTTAAAACTTCCCAGTCAACATCAGTTAAATCCTCCGCATTTTCGTTCTTAGAATGGATAATCAAACGGTATTGTTTTGGGGCTTCTGTTTCTTTTATAAGATTCGTACTTATCGTATTTAATTGACCTTCGTTTAGGGTGATATTGAGGGTATCCGAAATCACATAAGCGGCCTTTTCAATAATTACTTGTAGATCTAAACGATGACCTGCTTGGGTCGTTTCTAAGTGTGCTGTATTGCTCTCCAAACTTTCGGCTTCCATTAACAAGCTGCCATTGAGAAATGCTTTTGCACTGAATTGGTCAAGATCTTCCCCAGTATCACTATCTTTTGCCGTAACATTCAATTGAAACAAATAGGTCAATAATGCGTTGCTGGTCGTTTTTTCTACATCCTGTTCTGCCGGAATAGTTGTCGCCACTCTATAATCGGCATATTCCGTTTTATTTGTTTTTAGGATGATAGCCAGATTTGCATTTGTATTCATAAACAATAAAGTATCCACACTGTTTGAACCCGTATTACCAAAACCCAATTGCGTAGAATCGGCGCTTAATACCTCCCAATTAACATCGGGTAAGTTTTGGCCTTGGGCATCCTTAGACTTAATGATTAATTTATATTGTTTAGGTGTAGGTTCAATTATAATTGGATTTCCAATTTGACTGATAATTAAATCATTATCCTTCCAGCTTGTCGATTGAAATTCCAAGGGTTCACTGGAATGATTTAGTACTTGAACAGATTCTAGATTTTGTCCATTGGTAAGTACAATACTCTGAGCCGCACCTACAGGATCATCCGTATTCAGATGAATAGTTAATGAATTATCATTCAAGGCATAATCGAATTCTAAAGCACCGCGCTCAATCCAATAATCGCCAAAAGCATTCAGTTCATATGTGATCACAGAAGCCGGTTTTTCAGCAATAATTTGCTGTAAAGCTTTTAGTTTCCATCCCCTATTGGGGTGAATAAGTAAAATTGTTGGCGCATTATTTTCATTGTTTTTCATTAAAATATCCACCCAATTTGGAACAACAATATCCATTGTTTCTTCCGTAAGCTTTAGAGTTTTTGAAGCATCGGATATGGTCATTGGGATTTCCAAAACATTTGTCGGAGTGCCACTAAACGCTTCGTTTGTTCTCTGAAAATAAGGGAAGTTTGTTAAAACATCGTTCGCACTATTTGTTGAATTAAATTCAAAGCCCAAATCCGACATCACATTGGTAAGTCGTAAATTAAAAGCCAAATAGCCGGCTCTAAACGACCTGACATTTGCCCCAATATCCGAAATCAACAGATCTCTGGAAACTTCTAATTCTCCGGTTACCGTTCCCCCAACCGTATGATCCACCTGATATTCAGGACGATAATTTTCAGTTGTATTTCCTGTTTCTCCGATAGGGAAAAGAGATAGACTAGCGAAATCAGGAAAATGTCCCACAGAATGGCTTCCTATTCCATGACCATGTTCCAAAACACTTTTTACCTTAGGAATAGTAACATCATCGTAAAACGCACTCATATGATCGTCGCGCAAATAATGCGTCGTAATAAAATAATGCGCTTTGATGTAATTATTGGCTTCCCATTCCGAAAAATAAAACATCGAATCCATACCTGTTCTGCTATCCACATCGTGAGTGACCAATAAAGCAGAAGTCGAAAAACCGGGAGATGTATGTTTGTAAATTGATATTGCTTGATTGCTTGTGTAAACCGCGCGTAGAAATAGGAAAAACACATCGGTAGCAGGTTCGAAACCATTAGACCACGTGCGTTGTGCGCTGTAATCTTTATTCATTAAATTCCTCAATATGACATCTTTTAGCTCAAAACCGAAGGCATAAGCCTTTCCATTGCCAAAATTATTTACTGTTACTGCAGCTGTTTGGTCATCAAAAGAAGCTAAAACAGTAGCCGTAGAACTTGTATATCCTCTGCTGTAAATCGAACGAATATAATCCGATCGGGCGAGTGGTATTTCTTTTTCTAAATCATCATTTATCCAACTTAACTCCGGTGCATTTAAACCGACATTCCACATTAATTTATAACGGTCTGAATCGTAATCGGAATTAGAAATACCGAAAAGTTCGAAATAAGCCGAATTGCTTATATAAGAAGCGATTAAGATGCCACCATTGCTAACATAGTTGCTGAGTTGATCAATCTCAGCAGCTTGCAGTGTATTTTCGTGCAAGGATGATGTTACTAATATATAGGGATAAGTACTAGCTTCGCTAACATTTGTAGTAATCAAATAAGGCATTCCGGCTACATCAGCCATTTGGATTGCGCTTGCCAGATTCTCTTTATTTATTTCGTTATTTCGCTCACATAAATCAAGAATAGCCAAACGATGACTCTGACCATATCCAACCAATGTAACCAATAATAAGAAGGTTTGAAGGATGAACCGTTTCATATACTATTGATTTAAATTACTTTTAATTTGAACCAAATGTAACCTACAGTCCTTCACTTATCAAACGCTAATATTTAATAGTCGACTTTGGATTTGTAAGTGTATATGAATCGTCCCTTTTTGTAAAAACAAGAAAATAATTATCCTCCTTAACCAAAAAATATAAAACCAAAGATTTTCAATGCCTTAAAGCAAAGGAATCATCAATAAAAAGTGCCATACAGCAAACCGCTACAGGTTGCCATTACCGAAACTAAAATAACATAAACCAATGTTTTTTGAGTACCTATAACGCTTCTGATAACCAACATATTGGGCAACGATAAGGCAGGTCCGGCGAGCAATAAGGCAAGCGCTGGTCCTTGCCCCATTCCATTATTTAATAGTCCTTGAATAATGGGGATTTCAGTAAGTGTAGCAAAATACATAAAAGCCCCAAATATCGATGCAAAGAAATTAGCTTGAACCGAATTACCGCCCACTAAAGATGAAATCCAAGTACCCGGAATTAGACCTTCTCCATCGGCTGTGCCTAATAATAATCCGGCAACCAAAACGCCTGCCGCTAATAAAGGCATTATTTGCTTGGCAAATCCCCAAGTTTCCCTACCCCAATCTTGCGATTCGCCAGGAGTTACCATCGTAAGTATAGATAATCCCACAAGAGCAACTACAAACGTCAATAGAGGTTGTGCTGGAAATAAGAAAGCGATAATACCCACAGAAACAGCTACCAATATAACATATAGAGGCTTCATTTTTAATATCATAAGCAATGAAATCATAAAAAGCAAACCGAAAACAGCCGTTATTTGCCATTTGTAATTCCAGAGCCAAAACATAATGCCTTCATTCGTATCCGGTTTTCCCCAATTCACAAATACTAAAATAAAAACCAATACAAAGAAATGATAAGAAGTTTGCCATAAAGGGCGTTCTGTTTTAGTAGTCGGAAAGTCCTTTCTTTCTGCACGTTGTTTTTCTTCTTTGCGATAAATAATAGACATGATAATTCCAATGACTACACTAAAAACGACAGCGCCAACGATTCGGGCTATACCCAATTCAAAGCCTAATATTCGGGCAGTTAATATAATCGCCAATATATTGATAGCCGGACCGGAATACAAAAAAGTAATCGCCGGACCTAATCCTGCTCCTCTTTTATGAATACTCGAAAACAAGGGTAATATGGTACAACTGCAAACGGCAAGTATTGTTCCCGATAAGGAAGCGATTGTATACGCTTTCCATTTCTTGGCGTTAGCGCCAAAATATTTTATTACAGCGCCTTGACTTACAAAAACGGCGATTACGCCCGCAATAAAAAAAGCCGGAATCAGACATAAAATTACATGCTCTTGGGCATACCATTTGGCGAGTTCGAAAGCTTGTAGAAGCGCATTATCAAAAGTCGCATTTCCAATAGGCATATAATAAGCAAAGAGAAAAAAACCGAGAATCCATGCAAA